>NZ_BAFW01000004.1 GCF_000308535.1 Nocardia cerradoensis NBRC 101014
TCAAGGCGGTCCTGCCGGAGGCGATGGCCGAGATCGGCGCGCAGGCCTTGCTCGCCAACGCCTACCACCTGTATCTGCAGCCGGGTTCCGACATCGTGGACGAGGCGGGTGGTCTGGGCCGGTTCATGAACTGGCCGGGGCCCACTTTTACCGACAGCGGCGGATTCCAGGTGATGTCGCTGGGCGTCGGCTTCAAGAAGGTGCTGGCCATGGAGGCCGTCGGCGTGCAGAGCGACGAGGTGATCGCGAAGGGGAAGGAGCGGCTGGCCGTGGTCGACGACGACGGCGTCACCTTCCGCTCCCATCTGGACGGTTCGAGCCACCGGTTCACCCCGGAGGTGTCGATGGGGATCCAGCATCGCCTCGGCGCCGACATCATGTTCGCCTTCGACGAGCTGACCACGCTGTTCAATACCCGTGGCTATCAGGAGAAGTCGCTGCGCCGCACGCACGAGTGGGCGCAGCGCTGCATCGACGAACACGAGCGGCTCACCGCAGAACGCGCGCACCGGCCGTATCAGGCGCTGTTCGCGGTGATTCAGGGCGCGCAGTACGAAGATCTGCGCCGCAAGGCATGTCGCGATCTCGATGCGATGCGGGGAAGTGGCGGAACGGGTTTCGACGGGTACGGCATCGGCGGTGCGCTCGAGAAGGCCAATCTCGGCACCATCGTGGGCTGGTGCTGCGACGAACTGCCGCCGGAGAAACCGCGACATCTGCTGGGTATCAGCGAACCCGAGGACTTCTTCGTCGCGATCGAGAACGGCGCCGATACCTTCGACTGCGTCAATCCGTCCCGCGTCGCGCGCAACGCCGCCATCTACGTGGCCGCCGGCCGATTCAACATCAATACCAGCCGCTTCCGCCGCGATTTCACCCCGATCGACGACACCTGCGACTGCTACACCTGCGCCCATTACACCCGCGCCTATATCCATCACCTGTTCAAGGCGAAGGAGATGCTCGCCGCGACGCTGTGCACGATTCACAACGAGCGCTTCACGATTCGGCTCGTGGACGATATCCGCGCGAGCATCGAGGGCGGATACTACGACGACTTCAAGGCGGAGTTCCTGGGACGGTGGCAGGGCCGGATCCGCTTCGACTGAACGGAAAGGCCCTGCCCCCGGTTCCGCGTCAGCTGTAGAGCGCGGGCTTGTCCAGCGGTGCGTAGCTGGGTTCGTGCTTCTTCAGGTAGGCGATGCAGCGGTAGCTGATCGGCATGATCAGCACCTCGCACAGCGTCTTCCACACGAAGCCGATGATCACGTAGTTGATGAACGCGCCCCACGTGTTGATCCCGATGGCGGTCGCCGCGATCGAGCAGAACACCAGGGTGTCACCGAATTCGCCGGCGACGGTGGAGCCCAGCAACCGCGCCCACAGATGTTTCTCCTTGGTGCGCTCCTTGATCAGCACCAGGGTCATCGAGTTCAGGAACTGGCCCACCACATAACCGGCGAGCCCGGCGGCGACGAGCTGCGGCGTGGTCCCGGCGACGGTGCGGAAGGCGTCCTGATTCTCGTAGAACCCGGCCGCGGGCAGTCCGATCGCGATCCAGAAGCAGACCACCATCAGGATCAGCATGCCGAAGCCGTAGTAGATGGTGCGGCGAGCGGCCTTGAAGCCGTACACCTCGCTCAGCACGTCGCCGATCACATAGGCGAGCGGAAAGAGGAAGAACGCGCCGTCGGTGGTGATCGGCAGGATTTCGATGGGTCCGAGGGATACCTCGTGGCCGGTGAAGAACTGCACGCCCTTGGTCGCGCAGATGTTGGAAATCATCAGCGTCGCCGTGAACAAGGTCACGATCAACGTGAAGGGACCCCCCGCGGCCTGCGCGAATGCTGCGTGTTCGACCGCGGGGCGTCCAGACTCCCCGGTCGGTGTCGTTTCTTGTGTCTCACTCACGACCTGTGCACGATACCGGCAACCGGGCCCGGTGGAATAGGCTGGACCGATGACGAATCCCGGCGATTCCGACGAATGGTGGAAACAGTACGGCGGCGAAGGTGTCTCGTCCGATTCGGGCGGCCACCAGTCGGTTCCGCCGACCCCGCCGCAGCAGCCCACCCCGCCGCCCAATCCGCAGGCCGGGTACTCCTCGGCCCCCCATCAGCAGTCGTCTCCCTACCAGCAGCCGACCCCGCCGCCGCAACAGCAGCAGTCCTATCCGAGCTATCCGCAGCAGCAGCCCTACGGTCAGCCCGGTTACGGCGGGTATCCGGCCGCGACGCCGTATCAGCCCTACGGCTACGCGGCGCCGCAGCAGGGCACCAACGGCCTGGCGATCGGTTCGCTGATCGCGTCGATCCTGGGGCTGTGCACCTGCATCGGATCGATCGTCGGGATCATCCTGGGTGTGATCGCGCTGAACCAGATCAAGGAGCGCGGCGGCCAGGGCCGCGGTATGGCGCTCGGCGGGATCTGGGTCGGTGCCGTCGGCATCGTGCTCACCATCGTGTGGGTGATCGTCAACATCGCGGCGGCGAACTGGTAGGAACGGCAGTGCGTCCGGACGGCCGGACGCACGTTCGCCGGATCAGCTGTGCCGCAGCGGATCCGGATGTGCGGGATCCAGAATCCACGGTGCGTGCGGCACCGTCGCCGGAGTGAACTGATCCAGGAGTGCTCGCGGTGTCTCGCCGCGCAGGCCGAGCGAGGCCGCGAGCATGGTGAAAACCTGGCGCGGCGTCTCACCGAGAGCGATTCTGTCGCGCAGGGTCACGGCTCCGTCGCGCTTGGCCAGCCGCGCACCGTCGGTGTTGAGCACCAGTGGGACGTGCGCGTACGCGGGCACGGCGAATCCGAGGACGGTCGCCAGATAGGCCTGCCGCGGTGTCGAGGGCAGCAGATCGTCACCGCGGACGACCTGGTCGAAGCCCTGGGCCGCATCGTCCACCACCACGGCGAGGTTGTAGGCCGCCGTGCCGTCGCCGCGCCGCAGCACGAAATCGTCGACCAGCCCTCGGTACCGGCCGTGGATTTCGTCGTTGATCTCGAATTCCGTTGTCCGCGCGCGTAACCGCAGTGCGGCAGGCCGCCCCTCGGCGCGCTTGGCCGCCCGCTGCGCCTCGGTCAGGTCGCGGCAGGTTCCCGGATAGGCGCCCATCGGGCCGTGCGGTGCGGAGACGGCCTTCTGAATCTCTCTGCGCGTGCAATAACATTCGTAGGTCATTCCGGCCGCATCGAGTCGCTCGATCGCCGCCGCGTAGCGGGCGGTGCGGTCCGATTGCCGCACCACCTCGCCGTCCCAGTCCAGTCCGATCGCGGCCAGATCCTCGAGTTGGCGCTGCTCCGCGCCCGCCCGCACCCGGTCCAGGTCTTCGATGCGCAGCCGGAAATTGCGGGCCGTGCTACGTGCGAACAGCCACGCCAGCAGGGCGGTGCGGAGATTGCCCAGATGCAGATCGCCGGAGGGGCTGGGGGCGAAGCGGCCGGCGCCGGCGGTGTGCGGGATCATCCGCGCAGCCGGGGACACAGCGCGCCCTCCGGAATCTCGCGGCCGGCATCCAGATCCGCCAGCAGACCCTCGGCATGTGCGACGAGCCCGGCCACATCGATGCCGTACGGCGGTGCCGGCGTGGCCGACAACCGGCCGATCGCCCGCTCGAGCAGGGTGCGAGCGCCCTTCGGATTACCGCGCTGGATGTGGGTGAGTCCCACCGCGTACTGGGCCAGACCCTGCCACAGCATCCTTTCCGCGAACGGTCCGTTCTTCCATGCCGCCTCCAGCACCTCGTGTGCGTTGAAGGCCAGTCCCTCGTCCAGGAGGCGTTGGGCATAGTCGAGGGTTTCGCCCGGTGGGAGGTCGAGATCATTCGGAATACGGGCGACGCCCACGCTACCGGGCGGTAGTGGTCGCCCGAACCGGTCTCGAGGACGGGCATTTCGGGCGTGTCCGGCATCGTCGCGATCTCGTTCCACCACTACTCCATGATCCATACCGAGCAACCGCACGGTTTATCCGGGGCGGAGCGTGCACGCGGATGCGGGAATTTTCCGGCGCGGTTTTGTTTAGCGGATCATTCTCCGGTCATTTGGCAATTCTCCCGCTATTAGTGAACGGGAATTCTTTACCGGCAATTCGAGTGATTGAAAGTGAAAAGACGCGGGACAGCGATTGTGGGTGCTGCTAGGGTGCTCTCCCGGGGTCAACGCGAGGGCGCACCATGGCGGTGTGTGCCTCGTGAACCAGTCCGTTCATTGAGCAGTTCGTGCGCTATGACCAGGCGCATCGTGGAGCCGTCGAGTCTCGAGAAGTCCGGGTCCGGCGACGAGGAAAGCAGATTGTCGCGTTATCTACGGTGGTAAAGGAGAGGTTGAGGTGAAGGTTGATTCGGCCGGTGCGGTGTGGCGCAAGAGTAAATACAGCGGTCCCGACGGAAACTGTGTCGAGGTCGCATTTCTGGGCGACGGCAATGTCGGGGTTCGCGATACCAAAGACCGCGGCCGCGGGCCGATTCTGGCTTTCACACCCGGCGAGTGGGATGCGTTCGTCTCGGGTGTGACCGACGGGAAGTTGGGCTCCGCCTGACCTTGGGCGACAGGGTGATGGGCCCCGAGTCATCGCCGACTCGGGGCCTCGGTGTGACACCGATGCCGGTCGCCCCGCCCCGGATCAGTGCGGCTGATCCCGGTGCCCGCGCAGCGTGGCCGTGAGCAGGCGTTCCTGTTCGTGGGCGGCCGCATCCAGTTGTTCGCGCTGCCCGGCCGGATCCGGGCGCAGGAAGCTCCCGCTGCCGGGTGCGCCCGACAACCCCAGGCGATTGACCCGCTTCGGCACGGGGGCGCCCTGATATTCCAGCGGCACCGGCCGCCCGGCGCGATCCACCGGTCCGAGCGGCTGATGGATCTCGATGTACTCGCCGTGCGGCAGCCGGCGCAGGATGCCGGTTTCGATGCCGTGCGCCAGGACGGCCCGGTCCGCACGCTGCAACGCCAGGCACATCCGGTACGCGAGAAAGTAGGCGAGCGGCGGAACGAGCAGCAGCGCGATCCGGAAGAACCACGTCGTGGCATTGAGCGAGATGTCGAATTTCAGCGCGATGATGTCGTTGACGCAGGCCAGTGTGAGGACCAGATAGAAGGCGAGGGCCATCGCGCCGATCGCGGTGCGCACCGGCACATCGCGCGGGCGTTGCAGCAGATTGTGTGACGCACGATCGTGTGTGAGCCGCTTCTCGATCCACGGGTAGCCGATCAGCAGGGCGAACACCAGCGTCATCAGCACCGCCACCGCGAATGCGCTCGGCACGGTGTGCCCGAACAGATACAGCTCCCACGGCGGGAACAGGCGCAGGAAGCCGTCGGTCCACATCAGGTAGAAATCGGGCTGGGTGCCCGCCGAGACGTGGGAAGGGTTGTAGGGACCCAGATTCCAGATCGGGTTGATCTGCAGCACCCCGCCCATGGTCGCGACCACGGCGAGAGTGAACATGAAGAACGCACCCTGATCCAGGACGAAGACCGGCACGATCCGCGTGCCCACCACGTTCTTCTCCGTGCGGGCCGGCCCGGGGAACTGCGTGTGCTTCTGATACCAGACGATGGCGATGTGCGCGGCGATCAGCGCCAGCATGATGCCGGGCAGGAGCAGCACGTGCGCGATGTACAGGCGCGGAAGAATGATCGTGCCCGGGAAGTCGCCGCCGAACATCAACCAGTGCAGCCAGGTGCCGATCAGCGGAATACCCATGGTGATTCCGGCGAATGCCGCCCGCAGGCCCGTCCCGGACAGCAGATCGTCGGGCAGCGAGTAGCCGAAGAAGCCCTCGAACATCGCGAGGATCAGCAACAACGAGCCGATCACCCAATTGCCTTCGCGTGGTTTGCGAAACGCGCCGGTGAAGAAGATGCGGCACAGATGTACGACGATCGAGGCGGCGAAAAGCAATGCGGCCCAATGATGCACCTGCCGCACGAACAGGCCGCCGCGCACCTCGAAGGAGAGGTTCAGTGCCGATTCGTAGGCCCGGGACATCGATACGCCGCGTAACGGCTGATAGGAGCCCTGATACACGACCTCGGTCATCGACGGATCGAAGAACAGCGTCAGATAGACACCCGACAGCAGCAGAATGACGAAGCTGTAGAGCGCAATCTCCCCGAGCAGGAACGACCAGTGGGTCGGAAAGACCTTGTTGATGGATCTTTTGAGAAAGGGCGCCGCGCGGAATCTCTGGTCGGCGCCGTCCGCGATTGCCATGGCACTCACCCCGCCCCGGGTGTATGAGAGTGGTCGAGACTGTCTACTACAGAGCGTAGCACTAGAGTTGACCTGCGTCGATAGTGTCGGTGCGGGAATTGCGGACGGTTGTGGATATCGTCGGCGGGTGGATCTACTGACGCCGCAGGATGCCACCAGGTTCTGGCTGTCGCGCCGAGCCTGCACCGACCTGTTCCTGCTCTACTGCTTCGACGACACCGGGTGGTCCGCAGCCGCGCTGCGGGCGGCGGTGATCGCGCGCAGCGCCGAAATCCCGGAGTTGCGCGTCCGGATCCGCGAACAGCGCTTCGCCTATCCCGCCTGGGAGACAGCGGATTTCGACGACGCGCAGATCGTCGTCCACGCGCCGGAGGAGCCGCTGTGGACGACTGTGGAAGCTTCGCTGGGGGAGATTCTCGGGGAATCGGTCCCGGCGCGGCGATACACCTGGCGCGTTCATCTGTATCGCGGAATCCGGGACGCGCCGGGTGGGCCGGGGCCCGCACTCGTTGTGGTGCTGCAACTGTCGCATGCGCTGGCCGACGGGCGGCGGGCCGCGGGCATCGCGCGTGAGTTGTTGCGTGGTCCGGATACAGCGCCGCGGGGGGACGCCGATGTCAGTGGCGGTTCGGGTGATGCGGGATCGCCCGACGGTTCGGCGGTGAACCGGCGTCCCGGCGGGTGGGCCGGCTTCGGGCACGACGCGGAAACCCTTGCTGTCGAAGCGATGTCGCTGATGTCGTTTCTGCCCGGCATGGCGCGCACGGTGCGTCGAGGTCTCGTCGCGGCACGGGCGGACAGGGAATTGCACAGCCTCGCCGAAGCGGGTGAGATCCCGCCCGCCGCACCGAACTTCGCTCCCACCGCCCTGAACCGCCCGCCGGCGCCGCAACGCCGGGTCGTGCGCGTGATCGCGGGGGAGAACCTGCGCGTTTCCGGCTATACGGTCACGGTCGTCGCGCTGACCGCGATATCCGTCGCGCTGAGTCGCTATCTCGCCGGCCACGGCGAATCCGGCGTCCCGTTGGGCGCGCAGGTCTCGATGGCCTTGCCTGTGACCGCCGACCGACAAGCTGTCCCGCACAACAACTATCGCGACCTCGGCGTCGATCTGTACGCCGCGGAACCGGACCTGCGACTGCGGGCGCGTCGCATCGCCGCGGCGCTGGCCGAACGACGAGTCCGCGCCACCCATCCGCTGCAGTCCGCGGGTGACCGCGTCACCGACGCGATCCCGGCCCCGGTTCTCCGTCGCGATATCGCCGGCTACCCGCTGGACCTGGTACCCGAGCGGATATCGGGTCACACGGTGCTGTCGAGTGTCCACCGCGGCGAGGCGGATCTGTCGATCGCCGGCGGCGCGGTCCGATTCACCGCCGGTTTCCCCGCCCTCGGCGCGGTGATGCATCTGACCCACGGACTGCACGGGCTGGGATCGACGATCACCCTGTCCGTCCACGCCGATCCTCGGGTGGTGGAGGTGGACGACTACGCGGACTCGTTGCGGGGCGCGGTCCGCGAGGTGGCCACGCAGCTCACGGAAGAATGATCCGAAGGATGGGAGAGACGGAAGAGGGCCCCGCACCTCTTTCCATATTCAATATATAGCGGAGTGGGGGGCTTGCGGCAAGGCCCCGGTGGTGCCGCACAATGGCCCGCCGAGGCCGTGTACCTGCGAAAACGGAAGGAGACGCGCAGCGGCCGAGACGGACACAGGTGTCCACATGAACCACGTCGAGCCAGGGAAGTGAGGGACACATGTCGGATCCGGGGTACCAGGACGAGTTGCGTGCCGAACAGGACTACGTGTCCGGGCTCTACGCGCGACTCGACGGCGAGCGCGCCGAGGCGAAGCGCCGCTACAGCGCGGCGTTGCGCGGCAACGGCGGTGCGCTGGTCGATCGCGATGTGGAGGTGCGCACGCTGGCGCGCGAGGTGAAGCGGCTGGACGTGGCCGACAACGGGCTGTGTTTCGGCCGGCTGGACAGCGACTCCGGCGAGCGCTCCTATATCGGCCGGATCGGGCTCTTCGACCAGGACGACGATTTCGAGCCGTTGTTGCTGGACTGGCGGGCTCCGGCGGCACGCGCGTTCTACACCGCCACCGCCGCCAGCCCGGAGCAGATGCGCCGGCGCCGCCAGTTCCATTCCCGCGGGCGTCGCGTCGTCGACTACACCGATGAGATCTTCGGTCGCCCGGGCGCCGGGGAGCGCGGGGATGCGGCGCTGCTCGCGGCGGTCGACGCGCCTCGCGGCGAGGGAATGCGCGACATCGTGGCGACCATCCAGGCCGAACAGGACGAGATCATCCGGCTCGATCATCCCGGCGTGCTGGTGATCGAGGGCGGTCCGGGGACCGGCAAGACGGTGGTGGCGCTGCACCGCGTCGCCTATCTGCTCTACACCCAGCGCGAGCAGATGGAACGTCACGGTGTTCTCGTGGTCGGCCCCAATCCGGCGTTCCTGCGCCATATCGATCGGGTACTGCCGTCGCTCGGCGAAACCAACGTCGTCTTCACCACCACGGGCGATCTGGTGCCGGGCCTGCACGTCACCGCCGAGGACACTCCGGACGCGGTGCGCGTCAAGGGTTCGCTGCGGATGCTGGATGTGCTCGCGGCCGCGGTCGCGGACCGGCAATGCCTGCCGGTGGAACCGCTGACCATCGAATTGGCCGATCTCACCGCGCGCATCGACGCGGCGACCGCGGAATGGGCGCGGGAGGAGGCGCGCACGAGCGGTCTGCCGCACAACGAGGCGCGTGCGGTGTTCCGCGAGATCGTCACCTATGTGATCACCGAGCGCGCGATCGCCCGGATCGGCAAGGGCTGGATCACCCGCGACGACCGGGAGGCGTGGGAGAACCTGCGTGCCGACCTCGTCGCCGAACTCGCCGAGAGTGAGCAGTTCACCGCCGCCCTCGACCGGCTCTGGCCCGTGCTCACGCCGGAAGAGCTGCTGGCCGAGCTGTATTCGTCGCCGGAACGGCTGCGCGCGGCGGGCGCCGACCCGGCCCTGTGGCGTGCCGACGGCGCCGCGTGGACGGTGTCGGATGTGCCGCTGCTCGACGAATTGGTCGACCTGCTGGGCCGGGAGAAGCCGGCGGACGACACCGCGGAACACGAACGCGCGGCCGAAGCCCGATATGCCGCAGGCGTCTTGGAGCTCATGACCGGCCGTGAGGACTCGATGGACGACGAGGACCACCTCTTCGCCACCGACCTGCTCTACGCCGAGGACCTCGCCGACCGATTCGCCGATCGTGACACCCGCGATCTCGCCGAACGCGCTGCCGCCGACCGGGATTGGACCTATCGCCATATCGTGGTCGACGAGGCGCAGGAACTCTCCGAGATGGATTGGCGGGTGCTCATGCGGCGGTGCCCGGGCCGCTCCTTCACCGTGGTCGGCGATCTCGCCCAGCGACGGTCGACCGCCGGTGCGACGTCGTGGGATGCCATGCTCGAGCCCTACGTCCCGGGCCGGTGGCGCTACCGCTCGCTCACGGTGAACTACCGCACGCCGGCGGAGATCATGGCGGTCGCCGCCGCGGTGCTCGCCGAGTTCGCCCCGGCCGTGCGCCCTCCCGAGTCGGTGCGTTCGTGTGGCGTGTGTCCGTGGTCGCGCCGAATCGACGAGAACGAATTGTCCTCCGCCATCGAGGAATTCGTTCGCGACGAGGAGGGCCGCGAGGGAACCGCCGTCGTGATCGGCCCGCCCGGACTGCCCGGCACGGTCCCGGCGTCGGAGACCAAGGGCCTCGAGTTCGATGCCGTCCTCGTCGTCGAACCAGAGCGCATCCTCGCCGACGGACCGCGTGGCGCGGCCGAACTCTATGTGGCCCTCACCCGCGCGACCCAGCGCCTCGGAGTGCTGCACCGAGACCCGCTGCCCGCGGCACTGACCGGCCTGGTCCCGGTCGGCGCGCCCGCGGCGGCCGGAAATCTTCGCTCCGCGTAGCGATGTCGCGGGCCGTCTACTCGGGCGGCCCGCACCCGCCGCGCATGATCAGCGCGTGCGCCGGACACCATTGGGTCACCGGTAATCGACTGCGCCCGTTCCCGGTGCGCAACTCGAATTCCACCAGCCCCAACCACGTTCCGTCCGCCGCTCGCGCCCAGGCATGCAGTCGCCCCGGAATGCGCCCCGTGATCTCGAGCCCGCCCGCCCGCACCGGTCCCGCCACCGCCTCGGGTATGGCCATCCGTGGATACGTGGGGATAGCGGCAGCCACGTCCACCAGCACCGGCATCGGCGGAACCACCACCCGATGCAGCGCGAACTCTCCCTTCTCCGGCCAATGCTCGAACATGTGTTCGATCATAAACCGGAGCGCCGACAAATAGCTCGTGAAATAGCTCGTGGTTTCCGGGTGTCACCGGGCCCGGAATTCCAACGCGGTCCGCCCGTCCGCGACCGGGCCCGAGCTCTGCAGGGCAAGGCCGCACCGCGCACCGAGCTCGGCCAGCTCCGGCACCGTTCGTTCCCGGCCGCCGAAGCACAGCAGCATGAACAGGTCGATCGCCGTACCGGCCCCACGGCCGCGAATCGGTTCGATCACCACGACCGCCCCGTAAGACCCTGCGGCACGGGCACATTCGCCCAGAACGGCCGCCGCGCGCTCGTCGTCCCAATCGTGCAGGATGTCGGACAGCAGATAGGCGTCGGCCCCGGTCGGCAGCGGGTCGAAGAAGCTGCCCGCCACGGCGGTCGCCCGATCGTCGACGCCGGCCGCCGCGAATCGCTCGGTGGCCGCGGCAGCCGCCGGCGCCAGATCCAGCACACGCCCGCGCACACCGGGATGTGCGCGCAGGATCGCCGTCAGCAAGGTGCCGTCGCCACCACCGACGTCGAGAATGCCGGAAAAACGACTCCAGTCGAAGCGATGCGCGATCTGATCCGCGTAAACCCGGAAGCGGCAATTCATCTGGGCGTCGAAGGTGGCGCGCAGCGCGGGCTCGGCCTGCAGATCGGCCCAGAAGTCGCGCCCGTACCTGCGCGAATAGGCGGGTCGTCCGGTGGTGATCGTGCTCAGCAGATCCACGAAGGCCAGCTCGGCGCGTCCGCCCGCGCAGCCGATATCGAGCAGCAGTAGTTCGAACGCGTCGGGGGAGTCCGCACTCATCTGGTCGCCGAGGCTCGTGGGCCGGTAGCGGCCGGACACCTGACGGTCGAAGACGCCGACGGTGACCAGATGGTCGAGCAGTCGCCGGAGTGCGGGAGCGGAGGTGCCGGTGCGAGCCGCCAGTTCTTCGGCGGTCGCACCCGCGGTGCCCGCGTGGTCCACCAGCCGGAGAGTGGCGGCCACCCGGACCGCCATCGGTGTGGCCAGATCGGCCAGGGCGAGGATCGAGGCGGGGCGCTCCGGCGAACTCACCGGCCCAGACTATCCGCCGCTGTGGGAGCCGGCACCGAATGTCGTTGTGACGCAGGAACTATGCGTGCTCACCCTCAGCGGCTGACCGTGATCTGCTGTTCGACGCGCGAGAGCTTCTCCGGATTGCGGACCACGTAGAGGCCGGTGATGCGACCGTCGTCCAGCCGCATCGCCACCACGTCGTCGATCCGTCCGTCGATCCGCACGATCAGCGCGGGGCAGCCGTTGATCTGCACCGCTTCGACGGTCGCCTCGGCGCGCAGCCGTGGCAGTCCGGTACGCAGGGCGCGCGCGACCCGGTCGGCGCCCGCGATCGGGCGCAGGACCGCCTGCACCACGCCGCCGCCGTCGCCGAGCAGCACCACGTCGGGGGCCAGCATGTCGACGAGATGCTGGAGGTCGCCGGTTTCGATGGCTTGCTGGAAGGCTTCGACGGCCCGGCGGGATTCGTCGGCGGACACCACCCCGCGAGGCCGGCGCGCGGCGACGTGAGCCCGTGCGCGGTGGGCGATCTGGCGCACCGCCGCGGGTGTCTTGTCGACGGCCGCGGCGATCTCGTCGTAGCTCAGATCGAACACCTCGCGCAGCACGAACACCGCGCGTTCCGTCGGTGCGAGGGTTTCCAGGACCAGCAGCATCGCCATCGACACGCTGTCGGCCAGTTCGACGTCCTCGGCCACATCGGGCGCGGTCAGCAGCGGCTCCGGCAGCCAGGGGCCGACGTAGGACTCCTTGCGGCGCCCGAGCGTGCGGAGCCGGGTCAAGGCCTGGCGGGTGACGATCCGGACCAGGTACGCACGCTGGTCACGCACCTCGTCGAGGTCCACGTCCACCCATCGCAACCAGGTCTCCTGCAGGACGTCCTCGGCGTCGGCCGCCGAACCGAGCATTTCGTACGCAACCGTGAACAGCAGGTTGCGGTGGGTGACGAACGCCTCGGTGGCGCCGTCGATGCGCTCGCTCATGGGTGGCTCCTGTCCGTGGACTCTCGACTCCGGCACACACGAGACGCTTGCCGGTCCCTCGATGTGACACCACCAGAAAGTGATCCGCGTCACTGTGCTGCTGAGTGAGTGCCCCGACCACCGACGAACAGAAACGCCCGCTACCACTCGGGTAGCGGGCGTTTCGCGGCGGAGGATAGGGGATTTGAACCCCTGAGGGCGTTAACCCAACCCGCGTTCCAGGCGAGCGCCATAGGCCACTAGGCGAATCCTCCGCAGAGCAATATACCGGGTGGACCCCCTGGAACCGCAAACCGGGCTATTTGTGCAGGCCGGCGAGGGCCTTCTTCAACTGGTCCTTGCACGTGGTGCCGACGTCGTCGCTGTTGATGCTGCCCTCGGCCTGAATCCGCAGTTCCACCTTGACCGAGACGTTGGAGTCCAGGGCCGCGCAGGTGTAGTCGAGGGTGACGAAGCTCGAGTAGTTCTGCTGGTAGGCCGCGTAGTAGGCCTGGCTGCCGATGCCCGCGATATCGCCGGAGGTGCGGCCGCTGCCGGTGGTCTTGGTGTCGTAGTTCTTCCAGCTGTTGAACTGCGGATCGCTGTATTTGCTCTGGAAGTCGGCCTCCAGGTCGAGATCGGAGCCGTCGGTGCCGTACTTGCCGGCGCCGTCGTAGCGGGCGCGGCAGGTGAGGTTGCCGCCGCCGAAGCTGGAGTCGGGTGCGCGTTCGGTGTGCTCGGGCGCGTCCTTGGGGGTGGGCGCCCACTTGCGCAGCACCGTGGTATCGATGAGCGAGCAGGCGTCGGTGACATTGGCCATCGAGTAGTTGCCGTCGACACCCTTCTTGTCGCCGAGCGGACCCTTGCCTCCGCTGCCGCTACCGCCGGTGAGCGCGATCACGCCGATCACGATGCCGATCACCACGACCAGGCCGACCACGCCGCCGACGATCCACGGCGCGTTGTTCTTCTTGGGCGGCTGGGGATAGCCCGGCTGTTGGCCATAGGGCGGTGGGAACTGTTGCTGTGGGAAATTCGGCACGGACGGCGGCTGCTGTGCGTAGGGCTGCTGCTGTGCGTAGGGCTGCTGTGGTGCGCCACCGTGATAGGCGTCGAAACCCGCCCCCAGAACCGTCGGATCCGTACCGGTCACGGGTCCGGGCCGCCCACCCATCACGGTCGGATCGGTACCGGTGAGCGGCTGCTCCGGAGCCGCCGGCGTCGACCACCAGTGCACGGTTTCGTTGGGCGGATGACCCTGTCCCTGATACTCGGGCCCACCGTGCGGTGGATTACTGCCTGTCACGTCTTTCCTCCGGTCCTGGCGCGGAAGCCCCCTCGAAAAATGTCGCAGGTGATCGTATCGACTCCGCCCGGATTCCACTCGAGTGGACAGTTGTGACTACACTGGCCGACGGATCCCGCGCGGCGCGCATCCTGTGAACTCCCCCAGGGCCGGAAGGCAGCAAGGGTCAACGGGCTCTGCCGGGTGCGCGGGGTCCCCTTACTTTCTCGGGGGAAATCCTCTTCACTGCCACGGGGCGCATCAGGCGGGTAACGTGGTCGGCTGGGTCCGCGCCAGAAGCGCACGATCCGTCAACCTGTTACCTCGCTGCTTGAAAGGCTGCTCAGGATGCCCCGGCAAACGCAGATCGGTTTGATGAGCCATGCGGAACTCGTATCGGAACACGAGACGCAGACCGCGAACTACGCGAAGCTCCAGACCGAGAAGCTCACGCTGGATCTGACGAGGGGTAAGCCCTCGCCGGAACAACTCGATCTCTCCACCGGCCTGCTCGCCCTGCCGGGCGCCGACGACTACCGCGACGGCACCGGCACCGACTGCCGCAACTACGGGGGCCTGCACGGACTGCCGGAGTTGCGCGCGATCTTCGGTGAACTGCTGGGCATTCCGGTCGAGAACCTCCTCGCCGGCAACAACGCCAGCCTGGAACTGATGCACGACGTGATCGTGTTCGCGATGCTGCACGGTACGGCCGATTCGCCGAGCCGCTGGGCCGACGGGCCGATCAAGTTCCTGTGCCCGAGCCCGGGGTACGACCGCCACTTCGGTATCACCGAATCGCTCGGCGTGGAGATGATTCCGATCGCCATCAACCACGACGGCCCGGATGTGCACGCCATCGCGGAACTGGTCGCGTCCGACCCGCAGATCAAGGGTCTGTGGGCGGTTCCCAACTATTCCAACCCGACCGGCGTGAACTTCTCCGAAGAGGTTGTGCGCGAACTGGTTTCGATGCCCACTGCGGCGCCGGACTTCCGCCTGTTCTGGGACAACGCGTACGCGGTGCACCCGCTGACCGATACCGCCGCCCCGGTGTTCGACGTTCTCGGACTGGCGGCCGCGGCCGGAAACCCGAACCGGCCCTTCGTCTTCGCCTCCACCTCGAAGATCACCTTCGCCGGGTCCGGCGTCAGCTTCTTCGGCGCGTCCACCGAGAACCTGACCTGGTACCTGAAGTACGCCGCGAAGAAGAGCATCGGCCCGGACAAGGTGAACCAGCTGCGTCACCTGCGCTTCTTCGGCGATGCCGAGGGTGTGCGCCGGCATATGCAGGCCCACCGCGCGCTGCTCGAGCCGAAATTCAAACTGGTGCTGCGGATCCTGGAGGATCGTCTGGGCGCCTCGAAGGTCGCCTCCTGGACCGAGCCCAAGGGTGGCTACTTCATCAGCCTGGATGTGGTCGAGGGCACGGCCGGGCGAGTGGTGGCGCTGGCCAAGGAGGCCGGAATCGCCCTGACACCCGCGGGTTCGGCGTTCCCCTACGGAAAAGACCCGGAGGACAAGAACATTCGCATCGCGCCGAGTTTCCCGTCGCTCGCCGATCTGGAGAAGGCGATGGACGGTCTGGCGACCTGCGTCCTGCTCGCCGCGACCGAGAAGCTGCTGGAGAAGTAGAGCCGGCGCGGACCGGACAGCCGTGATGTGCGGCTGTCCGGTCGTGACTGGCTACCGCGGCTTGTGCGCCAGCACCGCGAACATCGTCACCGAGAGGTGAATGTCACCGGTGCGCGCACCGGCTTCCAACTCCGCCAGCAATTCGCGCCGCTGCGCCGCGGTGATCGCCCCGCGCGCCTCCGCCATCCCGGCGATGCGGGCCACCAGCGCGCCGGCGCCGGCGCTCGCGTCCTGCACCAGCGCATGCGAGCCGATATCGTCGACGACCAGTCCGGCTCGGGTGAGCAGGCCGGGCAGGCGCCGTCCCGAGAACGGATTGGTGGTGTTGGTGATGAGGGTTTCGATCACCTCGCGCACGACCCGCCGGTCGCCGGGATGCACGATGGCGGTGCCCCAGTCGCTGTCCATGACTACGACGCGTCCGCCCGGTTTCAGCACCCGGGCGATCTCCCGGGCGGCGCGCTCCGGGGCGGTCAGGTGCTGGAAGACGCGCTCACACAGGGCGACGTCGAAGGTCTCACCGCCGAACGGCAGCCCGTAGGCGTCGCCGGGGACGAACCGGGCCGGCGAATCGTGCTGGGCCGCACGGTGTTCCGCCCCGGCCAGCAGATTCGGATCGGGTTCGACGCCGACCGCGTCACCGGTCGGGCCGACGGCATCGGCGAAGACCAGCACCTCCGAGCCGGTGCCGGAGCCGATGTCGACCGCGCTTTCGCCCGGAGCGACGGCCAGGGCGTCGTGCGCCCAGCGGCGTAGTCCGCGAATTCCGGGAAGTGCGGCCTGCAGATCGTGCACGTCGATGAGTTGGTCGCGGCCCGCGCGATCGAAGCGGTCCGGCCTCAGTCCCGAGGGTGAGGAATTGTCTGCCGAGGAGCTGTGTGTGGGCGCCATATCTTCCACCGTGGGTGTTGCCGAAGTGTCGGGCATGAAGATTCACCCTACGCGCGCAGAAAATCTACGGGTGGGTAGACATGTGAGTCCGGTCACGCCGGTCGGTAGGCGGATATTCGCCCGTCTGCCATGATCGATACATGGTGAGCCGCAAAGTGTGCCTCGCGCAGGAACCGGAGTCGGACAAGCTGTTGTCGGAGGACGACTTCGCCCTCTTGACCGGGATGCTGCTGGATCAGCAGTTCCCCCTCGAACATGCTTTCCGCGGTCCGAAGAAGATCGCCGACCGCATGAACGGCTTCGATATCCACCGGATCGCGGAGGCCGATCCGGAGGAATTCGAGGAATTGGGCGCGACCCCGCCCGCCATCCACCGCTACGGCCGGTCGATGGCCCGGCGCACTCAGGAACTGGCCCGATACGTCGTCGAACACTACGACGGCATCACCTCCGAGATCTGGACGCGCGACGATCCCGACGGCAAGGAAGTGCTGCGCCGGCTGAAGGAACTGCCCGGCTACGGCGACCAGAAGGCACGCATCTTCCTGGCTCTGCTGGGCAAACAACTCGGTGTGCGCCCGGCAGGGTGGGAGAAGGCCGCCGGTGCCTACTCGGAGCCGAATTCGCGCCGCTCCGCCGCCGATATCGTCGACAACGAGTCGCTGCTCGAGGTGCGGGCCTTCAAGAAGCAGATGAAGGCCGCCGCGAAGGAAGCCAAGGCGAAGTAGCTGCCGCCGATCCGGCTATTGCGCGGTGTATCCGCCGTCGACCAGGTGATAACTGCCGGTGATGAACGTGGCCGCGTCGCTGGCCAGGAATGCGACCAGCCCCGCGACCTCCTCGGGGGTGCCCAGCCTGCCCAGGGCGTGCTTCTGAGCGAGGAACGCCTGGGTTTCGTCGTCGAGGTTCGCCCCGAGCAGCGGCGTCTGGATGAATCCGGGCCCGACAGCGGTGACCCGCACCCCCTGGGCCGCGTATTCGAGGGCCGCGTTCTGGGTCAGGCCGAGCAGGCCGTGTTTGGCCGTGACGTACGCCGACGAATTCGCGAATCCGACGCTGCCGAGAATCGACGCCATATTCACGATGGCGCCACCACCGGCGGCCGCGACGGCCGGAAGTTGTTCGCGCAGTGCGTAGAACACACCGTCGAGGTTCACCGACAGCACCTTGCGCCAGCCGTCCAGCGAATAGTCACCGATCAGGGCGCTGTCGCCGCTGATGCCGGCGTTGTTGACCGCGATCCGCAGCGGACCCAGTTCGCCGGCCGCCGCGACGCTGCGCCGGACGGTTTCCGGATCGGAGGCATCGCCGGCGAAACCGGCCGCCTGCCCGCCCGCACCGCGAATCTCCTCGACCACGGTGTTCGCGTTGTCCTCGTCGAGATCGAACACCAGGACCGCGGCGCCGCTGCGCGCGAGTTCGTGCGCGACCGCACGTCCGATCCCGGAACCGCCGCCGCTGACTATTGCCGCACGGTTGCTTACGTCGTATACGGCCATGATCGACACCCTCTCCGAGACATCGGTTAGCTCATGTACGGGGTTCTGATCGCTCGTCAACGAGTGTAGCTGTGAGTTAGCGACCGTATGCATCGCCCGGTGAGCATGCCGAGAGGGTGACCTGCGGGCGACTAGCTGCTGCTCGCGGCCGCGGTGGCGAACGGTGTTGTGGTGACGCGGTTTTCGCGATGGGCGGGCGGCTGCCACAGTCCGCGGCGCTGCAGGATCGGCAGCACACCTTCGCCGAACCAGTACGCCTCCTCCACATGCGGATAACCGGAGAGGATGAACTGCGTGATGCCGAGGCGGGAGTATTCGATCAGCCGCTCGGCCACCTCTTCGTGCGAGCCGACCAGCGCCGTTCCCGCGCCGCCGCGCACCAGTCCGACACCGGCCCACAGGTTGGGCGCGATCTCGAGCCGATCGGTGTTGCCACCGTGCAGTTCCAGCATCCGCCGCTGGCCCTCGGATTCACTCTGGGCCAGATTCGCCTGCACCCGTTCGATATCCGCGGGGTTCACCGCTTCCAGCAGGCGATCGGCCTCGGCCCAGGCCTGCTCCGAGGTGTCGCGGGAGATGACGTGGATGCGCAGGCCGTAATCGAGAATGCGGCCCTCGTCCACCGCCAGCCGGCGGATCCACTCCAGCTTCTTGCTCACCGCGAACAGCGGCTCACCCCAGGTGAGGTAGGTATCGGTGTAGCGGGCGGCCACGGGTCCGGCGGCCGCGGAGGAACCGCCGAAGAACACCGGGGGAATCGGATCCGGCCGGTTGTTCAATTGCGCGTTGCGCACCCGAAGGTGTTTGCCTTCGAAGGTCACCGGAGCGTCGGACTCCCACAGCTCGCGCACGATGTGCAGGAATTCACCGGTGCGCTCGTAGCGCTGTTCCTTGTCCAGGAAGTCGCCGTAGGCCTGCTGTTCGTGCGGTTCGCCGCCGGTCACCACATTCAGCAGCAGCCGTCCGCGTGAATGCCGCTGGAAGGTTCCCGCCATCTGCGCGGCGAGGGTGGGGCTCACCACGCCGGGCCGGAAGGCGACCAGGAATTTCAGGGTTTCGGTGGTCTCCACCAGCATGGCCGTCGTCAGCCAGGCGTCCTCACACCAGGCGCCCGTCGGTGTCAGCACCGCCTCGAAGCCGTTCTCCTCCGCCGCACCCGCGATCTGGTTCAGATAGCGCAGCGAGGCCGGACGGTCGCCCGACATCGAGGTGCCGTGACCACCCGCGACCAGATTGCGGGAGTCGCCATAGGTGGGAAGAAACCAGTGGAACGAAAGGCTCATTTCGGACATGATGGCCGACGGCCGGAAGATTGTCACCGGTTGTAATCGGGCTGGTTCTTAATCTGGCCCATCCGCATCGAACGCCCGCAAACTCCACCGATGCCGTGTGTCTGTGCCGGACACGGCAACCTGTGCTGCCGCGTGCCGGCAGTCGGAAAGTCGAGGAATCAAGCAGTGAAGATGAGGAAATTCGCCGTGCTCACGGCGCTGGTCGCGACGACGTTGGGTGCGCTGGCGGGGACGGTTCAGGCCGCTCCGGCCGTCGACGACGGCGTGGTGAACTATCAGGCGAGGACCACCGAGAACGCGGCGATCGTTTCGACCGACGCCGGGTCGCTGGATGTCGAGGACGGCGTCTTCAAGATCAAGGCCGCCAACGGAACCACCGTGGCCGGAACCCCATTGACATTCCGGGTCGACGATTTCGAGTTCCCGATCGCGGCGGACATCTCCGGCCGCACGGCGACGCTGACCCCGCAGTTCGATCTGCAGCATGCGGTCTACAAGCCGGTCGCGCTCCCGTTCGAGGACAGCGCCCCGTGGAAGACCCCCTACGAGCGTGAGGTCGCCGCCTTCACTCGCCTCAAGGACACCATCGCCACCGGCGCTGCCATCGGCACCGCGGCCGGCGGTATCGGTGGCGCGGTCATCGGCTGCATCGCCGGCGCTGCCCTGGGTGCCGTCGCGACCGGTGCGCTGCTGACCCTGTTCGGCGCCGGCCCGCTGGGTGGCTGTGTCGCCGGTGCCGCCGCTGTCGGCTTCCTGGGTGTGCTGGCCGGTCAGATCTTCGTGACCGCTCCGGTCGCGATCGGCGCCGTGATCCAGTACTTCTCCACCATCAACGAGCCCTTCAAGGCCCCGGCCAAATGAAGCGGTTACCGGCCACACCCCTGAGCCGGTAATTATTTCAGCGGTCGAATTAAAGGGACCTTCGCACTTTCGGGTGCGAAGGTCCTTTTTTAATTTGTGAGATTCAATTTATTTTCCGGCTTCGGGGAATTCGAATCGACCTGGTTATTAACCTCGTCGCTTATTGGCATTCATCACAAACTGGATAAGGCCGCTCCGGCGGAATGCAATGCAATGAGTGATGAGGAAAAAGCAGTGAAGATGAGGAACTTTGCCGTGGTCGCGGCCACGGTGGCCGCCGCCGTCGGCGTGACCGCCGGCACCGTGAACGCCGCGCCCGCCGCATCCGACGAGGGTGCCGTCAACTACCAGGCAACGACGAACGAGAAGTCGACGATCATATCCACCGACGCCGGTTCGCTGGACGTGGAAAATGGTGTTTTCAAGATCAAGGCCGCCAATGGGACGACCCTGGCCGGAACCGAATTGAAGTTCCGGGTCGACGATTTCGAATTCCCGATCGCCGCCGATATCGCCGGTCGCACCGCCACCCTGACCCCGCAGTTCGATCTGCAGCACGCGGTCTACAAGCCGGTCGCGCTCCCGTTCGAGGACCAGGCGCCGTGGAAGACACCCTATGACCGGGAAGTCGCGGCCTGGACCCGCTTGACCAGCACCATCACCGCGGGCGCCACGATCGGCACGCTGGTCGGTGGTCTCACCGGCGGAGCGGTGGGCTGCTTGCTCGGCGGCATCGCGGGTGCGACCGTGGCCGCGGCCGCCATCGTCGGCCTGTTCGGCGCCTTCCTGCCGGCCGCCGTGGTCGGTTGCATCGGCGGCATCATCGCCGTCGGTGCGCTGGGCACGCTGGCGGGCCAGCTGCTCGTCACGGCACCGGTGGCGATTCTGGCGGTCGCCCAGTACTTCACCACCATCAATGCGCCGTTCAACCCTCCGGCTCCGGCCAAGTAGGGGAGAGCGGATCCCGCCGTGCGCCTCGGGTCGATCGGCACCGACCCGAGGCGCACGGCTTTGCGGAAAACCCGGTAGCGCACGGTGATTCGGCACGCTCAGCGCGGAATCGCAGTGCCGTCCAGGGTGGCGATCGCGATCGTGGCGGCACGGGCGATCGCCGCGTTGTCGTATTCGGCGTCCGGCCGATCGCGGGTGGACAGGATCGTCAGCACGATCGGCGCGCGTCCGGGCGGCCACGCCACGGCGATATCGTTGCGCGTTCCGTAGTCGCCGGCGCCGGTCTTGTCGCCGACCTGCCAGCCCGCCGGCACCCCGGCCCGGATCAGCGCGGCACCGGTGGTGTTGGCACGCAGCAGACCGGTGAGCACGTCGCGATCGTCGGCGGCCACCGACGGGTCGAGCACGTAGTGCCGCAGATCGGCGGCCAGCGCGCGCGGCGTACTGGTGTCGCGCTCGTCGCCGGGCAGGGCCTCGTTCAGCGTGGTCTCGGTGCGGTCCATTCGCGTGGTCGAATCGCCGATGGCGCGCAGCCGCTGCTGCAACCCCTGCGGACCGCCGAGTTCGGCGAACATCAGATTGCCGGCGGTGTTGTCGCTGAACCGCACCGCGGCGTCCATGATCTCCCGCAGCGTCATGCCCTGGTCGACATGCTGTTCGGTGACCGGTGAATTCGGCAACAGATCGGCCCGGGTGTAGGTGACGCGGCGGTCGAGTTCGGCGGGCGGGAGGGTGCTCAGCAGCGCGCCCGCGGCCAGCGCCTTGAACGTCGAACAGTAAGGAAACCGCTCGTCCGGGCGGTATTCGACGGCTCGCCCGGTTCCGGTGTCGAGCGCGTACACGCCCAGTCGGCCGTGCAGGCGAGCCTCCAGATCGCGAAATTCGGCCAGCGACTCGTCGGCGAGCGGCACCGTCGAGGTGGGCCCCGGGGTCGATCCGGCCGGGGTCGATCCGGCCGAGGTCGATCCGGGCGAGGTCGATCCGGGCGAGGTCGATCCGGGCGCGGCACTTCGATCGGCACCGCAGGCGCTCAGCGGTATGAGGGTGGCAGCGGCCGCGACCAGCACGGCCGAGCGGGTGAAGCGAGGGGGCGTCATGGGCGTTCCTTGTGGATCTGCGTTCCTTGTGAATCGATGGCGGTGAGCGCTCGCAGCAAGAGTGTCAGCCCTCGCGCATGCTGTCCAAGACACCTGTGCCGGTATCCATGCCGATTCGGCATAGACTGCGCGATCGTGGATATGGTCGCCGCCTGTAAGGCGTTCGTCGCGGTGAGCGGTCTCGGGAGTTTCACCGCGGGCGCGGCCGCCGCGCAGATCCCGCAGTCGGTGGCCAGTCGCCGGATCGCGGCGCTGGAACGGCACTTCGGCGCGCGGTTGCTCGAACGGACCTCGCGCACCGCCACATTGACCTCGTTCGGCCGCGATATGTTGCCGTCGGCGCGACGGCTGGTCGAGGCGGCCGAGGCGCTGGAGGAGCATGCCGAGCGGGCCCGGCAGCGCCCGTTCCGATTGGCGCTGCCCGCCATCTGCGGCCCGGTGCCGCTGGCCGGGCTGGTCGCCGAATGCCGCCGAGCTCGGCTTCGGCTCGAACCCGAGCCCGCCGACCCCGGCCGGCGCGCGGAACTCACCCGCACGCACGAGGTACGTGCCGCGATTCTGGCCGTGCCCGCCGATCGCGGCATCTGGCGCGTGCCGTTGGGCCTGGCCGACGCCACGGGCCCGCACAGCACGCCGATCTACCTGGAAACCCTTCGGGTACTGCGGCTTCCGGAACGGCAACGCCGGCGCAGCGTGTGGATACAACCCGAGGACGACGTGCCGCACATCCGCGACCGGATCATCCGGCTGCGCGATTCACTCGGCCTGCGCCCGGCCCAGGTGGTGGTCGCGCGGTCGCTGGTCACCGCGGTCGCCGAGGTCCTCGACGGCACCGATCTGCTGGTGTGCTCGCCCGCCCAGGCCACCGAACTGGGCCTGCACTGGCGGCCGATCGGGGAGTTGGAGCTTGCCAGGGGCTACGACATCGCGGCGGGTTCACGCGAGGACGCGGACCGGGTTCGCGCACTGGGCGCCGAACCGATCGGCCGCTGTCTCGGTGTGCCGGACAACGACCTCGGCCGCAACGATCTCCGCCGCAACGACCTCGGCCACAACGACTTTCGAACTACCGACGCATACAACGAGGAAAGCGGACCATGGGCGTCTCGACCGCACTGCGACGCGCGCGCACGGAACTGCGCGACGCCGGACTCGACGGCTCCATCCTGGTGCGCGATCTCGACACCGGTGACGAGCTGGGCCTCGACGCCGAACTCGAATTGCCGATCGCCTCCCTGGTGAAGGTGCCGCTCGTACTGGCGACGATGGAACGGGTGCTGCGCGGCGAGATCGACCCGGCGACCCCGATCCGGGTACTGCCCGGCCGCAGTACGGTGGCGGGCCCGACCGGGTTGAGCAGATTTCGCCATCCGGCCACGGTCGCGGTCGAGGATCTGATGTATCTGAGCATCGCGATCAGCGACGGTGGCGCGACCGACGCCCTGTTCGAGCTGACTCCGCCCGACGCGGTGACCGCCGAATTACGCCGCCTGGGCCACGAGGGCATCGCGGTGCGGCATCTGGCCGACGATCTCGTGCGGACCCCGGCCGAGCAGTTCGCCCCCGCGGACGGTCACCTCGCTCACGCCCTGGCGATCGAGGCCGCGACGGCCGGACGCGGGCATCCGGTCACACAACTCGACATCAGCCATGCCAACACCGGCACCGCGCGGGCGTTCGTCGATCTGCTCGCCGAAGTGTGGCGGCCGGTGCGGGCCCACCGCGACGCCGCGGCGAGAGTGCGAGAGTTCTTGTCGGACAACCTGTTACGTCAACGACTCGCCCCCGACTTCAGCTCCGACGCCACGCGCTGGTCGTCGAAGACGGGCACGCTGCTGAATCTGCGCCACGAGGCGGGCGTCGCCGAACACGCCGACGGGCAAACCCTCGCCGTGGCCGTGCTGACCCGATCGCGGGTACCCGCCGTGGTGCAACCCGGCGCGGAGGCCGCGATGGCGACGGCGGCGCGAATCCTGCACGACGAACTGCGCATGCGACCCTCCTGAGGGTGACCGCGGCGTGTGACGGATAGTTATGTTCCCGCTGCGTGTAACGGGTGAGCGAATCCCGCCGCCGGGTCATCGTCGGGTATGGCCTCCACAGCACCGCAGCAGATCTCCGATCGCGACCTCGACGACATCTTCGGCCCTGTTTTCGACCGCATCGCCGCCGGGGCGGTGGCACGCGAGGTCGATCGACGCCTGGCCTACGAGGAGGTCGACTGGCTGCGCCAAGCCGGCTTCGGCGCGTTGCGGGTGCCGGCCGAATACGGCGGCTTCGGCGTCAGCGTGCGCCAGCTGTTCCGGCTGCTGATCGACCTCGCCGCCGCGGAATCCAATCTGCCGCAGGCACTTCGGGTGCACTTCTCGTTCGTCGAGGATCAGCTGCTGGCCGAGCCCGGTCCCGCGCGGGAGCACTGGCTGCGCGCGGCCGGATCCGGTGCCCTGGTGGGCAATGCCATCACCGAACCGGGCATCGGCGCGGTCGACCGCTACCGCACCCGGCTGACCCGCGGCTCCGGCGACGACTGGCTGCTCAACGGCACCAAGTACTACAGCACCGGTTCGCTGTACGCGGACTACATCCTCGCCGCGGCCGATCGCGACGGGGAGCGGGTATCGGTACTGGTCGACGCCAATGCCGACGGGGTGCGGCAGAGTGACGACTGGGACGGTTTCGGGCAGCGGCTGACCGCCAGTGGCACAACGGAATTCAACGATGTGCGGATCACCGAAGAGCGGGTGCTCGGCCCGGGTTACGGCGCGCCCGGCCGCACCTACGCCACCTCGTACCTGCAGCTGGTGCAGTTGGCGGTGCTGGCCGGCATCGCGCAGCGGGCCGAATCCGACGTGCGGGCCTGGGTCGCCGACCGCACGCGCAGTTACACCCACTCGGTCGCCGATCTGCCCCGCCACGATCCCCTGGTCCAGCAGGTGATCGGGAAGCTGTCGGCCGCGGCGTTCTCCGCGCGAGCCAGTGTGCTGGCCGTGGCGGACCTGCTGGACGACGTGCTGGCCGCCGGCGCTCAGGACGACGCGGCGCTGGACGCGGTCGAATTGGCCTCGGCCCAGGCACAACTCGGTGTGATCGACACCGTGCTGACCGCGACCACCCAGCTGTTCGAGGTCGGCGGCGCCTCGATCACCTCCGAAGATCTGCGGCTGGACCGGCATTGGCGCAATGCGCGCACCATCTCGGTGCACAATCCCGCCGTGCAGAAGGCGCGGGCGATCGGCGATCACCTGCTCAACGGAACCGACCTCCCGTACGCGTGGAGCGCCGGCAGCCGCGAGGCCCAGGTGCGGTCATGACCCGGCGGATCCGTTTCAACGCCTTCGACATGCACTGTGTGGCGCACCAGTCCCCGGGACTGTGGCGCCACCCCGAGGACCAGTCGCACCGCTACAAGGAGCTGAGCTACTGGACCGAATTGGCGAAGCTGCTGGAACGCGGCCGCTTCGACGGGATCTTCATCGCCGACGTGCTGGGCATCTACGACGTGTACGGCGGCAACGACATCGCCGCGCTGCGTCAGGGCGCGCAGGTGCCGGTCGCCGATCCGCTGCTGCTGGTCTCGGCGATGGCGGCGGTGACCGACCATCTGGGCTTCGGCATCACCACCGGCACCGGGTTCGAGCATCCCTTCCCGTTCGCCCGGCGGCTCTCGACGCTGGACCATCTGACCAACGGCCGCTTGGGCTGGAATGTGGTGACCGGATATCTGCCCTCGGCCGCCGCCAATATGGGTGAGTCCGAACATCTCGACCACGACGAGCGTTACAACCACGCCGACGAATATCTCGAGGTGCTGTACAAGCTCTGGGAAGGTTCCTGGGAGGACGACGCGGTCGTGCGCGACCGGGCGCAGGGCATCTACGTCGATCCGGCGAAGGTGCATCACATCGGCCACGCCGGAAAGCACTTCACGGTGCCGGGTATTCACTTGTCGGAGCCCTCGCCGCAGCGCACCCCGGTGATCTATCAGGCCGGCGCCTCACCGCGTGGGGTGGCCTTCGCCGCCGAGAACGCCGAGGCGATCTTCGTCGCCGCGCCCTCGAAACGTGTTCTGGGACAGACGGTCACCCGCATTCGCGACGCACTGGAGGCGGCCGGCCGCGACCGCTACGCCGCCCGGATCTACGCGCTCGCCACCATCATCACCGACGCCACCGACGAAGCGGCGCAACGCAAGTACGACGAATACCGTTCGTATGCCAGCGTCGAGGGCGGTCTGGTGTTCATGTCCGGCTGGATGGGTATCGACCTGTCGCGCTACGACCTCGACGACCCGATCGGCGAGGTGAACAGCAATGCGATCCTGTCCGCCGTCGCCGCGTTCCAGGAATTCGACGACGACGGCCGGGAATGGACCGTGCGGGATATCGCGGCCTGGGCCGGCATCGGCGGGATGGGCCCCGTCTTCGTCGGATCGGGGGTGTCGGTGGCGGATCGGCTCCAGGAATGGGTCGACGAGACCGATATCGACGGCTACAACCTGGCCTACGCGATCACTCCGGGCACATTCGAAGACATTGTGCAGCACGTGATTCCGGTGCTGACCGAGCGTGGCGCCTACCCGAGTGAGTACGTCCCGGGCACCCTGCGCAACGCGCTGTTCGGCGCGGGCGACCGGCTGCCGGACGACCATCGCGGAGCGCGCTACCGGCTCGGCGGACCGGGTTCGACGGCGCTGCCGGACGAACAGGTGCGACCACAGGCGGGCGTCGCCGCGACCTGACCGATAGGCGGTGCGCGACATCGATTCCCGGTGATCGCAACTGTCAACGAAAGCCGCTGGCAAGCGCACTATTTCGTTATGACGAACCAGAATTCGAAACGCACCGCCGCCATCGTCGGCGCCGGCATCGCCGGTGTCACCGCCGCTCTCGGACTGCAGCAGGCCGGGTTCGACGTCACGGTCTACAGCGATCGCGATCAACGCGGTCTGCGTGACGACATCCCCGCCACCGGAACCGCGCTCATCTTCGGTGAGGCCCAGGCCGCCGAAACCGCCCTCGGACTCGACACCTACGTGAATCGGGCCCCGCAGCACACCGGACTCAGTGTGCGGATCGCGGGACCGGGGCCGGAACGGCCCGAATTGATCGGATTCGACGGCGATTTCGACGGCTTCGTCGGCGTCGCGGTCGACACCCGGCTCAAGGTCGACGAGCGGCTGACCGCCTTCGTCGCGGCCGGTGGCCGCTTCGTGGTCGAGAAGGTGACACCGGAGAGCCTGGACAGCATCGCCGCAGCGCACGATCTGGTGCTGGTCGCGACCGGTAAGGCCGGTTTGGCCGAGCTGTTCCCGATCGACACCGAGCGCACCGTCTACGACGCGCCACAGCGCAGCCTGCTCACCGTCACGGTGACCGGATTGGGTTACGAGCCAGAGGTTTTCGCGCATCGCAGCACCTCCGGCGGACAGCACAGCGGATTCTCCATCTTCGCCGAGCAGGGTGAGGCGTGGTGGGGTCCGTATCTGCACAAGGACGCCGGGCCGAGCTGGGCCTTCCTCGGCTGGGCACGACCGGGCAGCGAATGGGAGAGCCGGTTCGCCGCCGCCGATTCCGCCGAGTCGGCGCACCGCATCGTCACCGAGCTGTATCGCGACTACATCGACTGGGATCTGCCGGAAGTGCTGGCCACCAAGGTGATCGCCGAGGACCCGCATTCCTGGCTGAAGGGCGCGGTCCGTCCGGTGGTCCGGCACGGCGTCGGCCGGACGGCGGGCGGGCATGTCGTGGCGGCGCTCGGGGACACCGCGGTCGCCTACGACCCGATCGCCGGACAGGGCGCGCAGAGCGGACTCATCCAGGCGCAGCGGCTCGTCGCGGCCGCCTCCGCACACGAGGGGCCCTTCGACGCCGAGTGGATCGAGGAGCAGTACAACGCCTTCCTGCTGGCCCGCTCCGATGCCGCCGCCAAGGTGACCCGCCTGTTCCTCGGCGATCCGGAACTGGCCGAGATCGGCAACCGGTTCTTCGCCGCCGCGGCCGTCGACCCGCGCGTCGCGTCGGTGCTGGTGAGCACGCTGCACAAGCCACAGCCGCTGCTGCAGATCAACTCCCTCGCCGACGCCGACGCGCTGCTCGAGCAGATCACGGGTGAGGGTGCCGACGAGTTGGTGGCCCGGTTCCAGCCCGCGGGCCGATTCGAACGCTCCGGGTACGGCTCGGCGGTCGCGTCGGCATGACGGCGGGTGCGCGCCGCTGATCCGATCCTGAGGATTCAAACCCTCGTCCCCGCCGGTCAGCGGTGTTGAAGTGGAGGTGCGCCGGGTGCACGGTTGCCGCGCTCGGCGCACCGACCACGGAGTGCGTACCGAACAGCCCGGCCGTCGGCGCGACCGGGTGGAGATGTCCCAATCACAGGAGTGTCGATGACCACCGAGAAGATCGCCGAGCAGACTCAGTTCGCCTACTGGGTGCCCAACGTCAGTGGCGGGCTCGTGACCAGCACGATCGATCAGCGCACCGGCTGGGATTTCGAATACAACAAGAAGCTGGCGCGCACGGCCGAGAACAACGGCTTCGACTACGCCCTCTCCCAGGTGCGCTACACCGCCTCCTACGGCGCGGAATATCAGCACGAGTCGACATCGTTCAGCCTCGCCCTGCTGGGCGCCACCGAGCGGCTGAAGGTGATCGCGGCCGTGCACCCGGGGCTGTGGCATCCGGCGGTGCTGGCGAAATTCGGGGTCACCGCCGACCATCTGTCCGGCGGGCGCTTCGCGATCAATGTCGTATCCGGTTGGTTCGGCGGGGAGTTCACCGCGCTCGGGGAGCCGTGGCTCGAGCACGATGAGCGGTACCGGCGCAGCGCCGAATTCCTCGAGGTCGTCCGCAAACTGTGGACCGAGGACGAGGTGAACTACGCCGGTGACTTCTACCGGATTCGCGACCTGACGCTGAAGCCCAAGCCGCTCAACACCCCGGAGCGGCCGAATCCCGAACTGTTCCAGGGCGGGAACTCGACGGCGGCGCGGCGCAACGGTGGCCGCTACGCCGACTGGTACTTCTCCAACGGTAAGGATTTCGACGGCGTCACCGAACAGATCGAGGACGTGCGCGCGGTCGCGCGCGAGCACAACCGCGAGGTCAAATTCGGCCTGAACGGATTCATCATCGCCCGCGACACCGAGGCCGAGGCCCGCGATACCCTGCGCGAGATCATCGAGAAGGCCAACCGGCCCGCCGTGGAGGGTTTCCGCGACGCGGTGCAGCAGGCGGGCGCCTCCACACGGGACGGCAAGGGTATGTGGGCCGATTCCAGCTACGAGGATCTGGTGCAGTACAACGACGGCTTCCGCACGCAGCTGATCGGCACTCCCGAGCAGATCGCCGAGCGGATCGTCGCCTACCGCGATCTCGGCGTCGACCTCATCCTCGCCGGCTTCCTGCACTTCCAGGAGGAGATCGAATACTTCGGCGCCAAGGTGCTGCCGCTGGTCCGGGAGTTGGAGGCCCAGCGCGAACCCGAATTGGCGGCGAGTCGATGACTGCCGTCGCCGCCGCGCGGATCACCTCCGCCGCCCAGGCTCACGAGACGGCCGCACGCCTGGCCGCGCAGTTCGCGGTCGATGCGGCCCGGCGCGACAGCGCCCGCGAGTTGCCGCACCGGGAACTGGATCAGCTGTCGGCCAGTGGGCTGCTGGCCGTCACCGTGCCGGCCGAATTCGGTGGCGCGGATCTGGCGCCCGCACAGGTGGCGGAGGTGTTCCGGCTGCTGGCGGCGGCGGATCCGAATATCGCGCAGATTCCGCACAGCCATTTCGTCTACCTGAATCTGTTGCGGCTGGCGGGAACTCGCGCCCAGCGGGAACGCTATTTCGGGCGAGTACTCGCCGGTGCGCGGATCGCGAACGCGCAGTCGGAGCGCACCAGCGCGACCATCGCCGAAATCGGCACCACCGTGCGTCCCGCAGACGGCGAATTCCGGATCGATGGAACCAAATTCTATTGTACGGGTTCACTTTTCGCGGACCTGCTGGCAGTGCTGACCCGCCTGGACGATCCCGACGGGCGCAGCGGTCTCGATCCCGGCGAGTACATCGCCTTCCTGCCCGCCGACACCGCCGGCGTGACGATCGTCGACGACTGGAACGGCATCGGCCAGCGCACGACGGGCAGCGGGACGGTGACATTCGATGCGGTGCGAGTGACCGCTGACCAGCTGATTCCGCGGGCGGCGGCGGTGCGCGCCCCCACCGGTTACGGCGCCTTCGCGCAGTTGCTGCACGTCGCGATCGATGTGGGCATCGCCCGCGGTGCGCTGGACGCGGCCACGGACTTCGTACGCACGAAGAGCCGCCCGTGGTTCGAGGCCGGGGTCGATCGGGCGAGTGAGGACCCACTGGTGATCCAGCGCATCGGCGAGCTGGCGGTCACTGTGGCCGCCGCCGAGGCGACCTTCGAGGTGGCGGGCCGGACGGTGGATCACGTTGTCGCGCAGACGAACAGCGGCGACCTCGACATCGAGACCGCCGCCGTGCTCGCGGCGGAGGCATCGATCGCGGTCGCCACCGCCAAGATCACCTCGGACCGGGCCGCGAACGAGGTGTCCGCCGCCCTGTTCGAGGTGAGCGGAACCCGCAGTGCCGCCGCCGATCTCGATCTGGACCGGTTCTGGCGCAATGCCCGCACACATACGCTGCACGATCCGGTGCGGTGGAAGTACCAGCACATCGGGCGCGCGGTGCTCAACGGCACCCCACCCCCGTTGCACGGCGTCGTCTGATTCGACGATCGCGAAGTGAGCCGAGAAGTGGGTAACCATGTCTGATCTGATCGAAATACCCTCCGACAGCACGGGTTTGCGTCGCGCGTTCGCGCACTTCCCCAGCGGTGTGGTCGCGGTCTGCGCGGAATTCGACGACGTGCCCGCCGGGTTGGTGGTGAGCACCTTCGTGCCCGTATCCCTGGATCCGCCGCTGGTGTCCTTCTGCGTGCAGAACAGCTCGACCACCTGGCCCAAGCTGGTCGGCGCCCAGCGCTTGGGTCTGAGTCTGCTCAGCGCCCACCAGGACGAGGCGGCGCAGCGGATGAGCAGCCGCCACGGTGACCGCTTCGGCGATGTCGATCTGCATCGCGGAGAGGGCGGTTCCATCTTCGTCGGCGGCGCGGCGGCCTGGTTGGAGGGCACCGTGCACACCCAGGTGTCGGCCGGCGACCATCAGGTCGTGCTGGTGCAGATCACCCGCCTGGCGACGCGTTCCCAGCACGAACCGCTGGTCTTCCACGGCAGCCGGTTCCGTCGCCTGCATCCCGGCGCCGATCCGGCCTCAGCCGAGGTCGCGTAAGCCGTCCGTTCCCGGCCGCGAGGGCCGGAAACAGAGCCGCCGCCGCGGCCCGGGATCGGGAGCGGTGTGATCGAGCACCGAGGAGGCGAGCCCGCGCGCTCGCATTCCCGCGCGGTCCATGTCCTGGCTCAGCGCGTCCAGGTGAATCAGCGTGTGCCGCAGCAGTATCGGGCCGATATCGGCCGGTTCGACGCACGCGTCGTGATAGGCCCGCACCGCACGGGGATCCTCGGTGAGTGCGGCGATTCCGCCCAGGCGTACCCGTTGCGTCAATCCGGTCCAGATCCGCTCGTCCTCCGCGTTGCGCAGATCCCGCCAGCCCCCGCGGTAGTCCAGGTCGCGGATGATCGCGTCGGCCGGTTTGCCGGTCCGGGTCTCACCGACCACCGCCCAGAGCGCCAGCAGCCAGCTCAGGGCCCAGAGAACGGTATCCGGCTCGCTGCGGTACAGCGTGTGCAGATCCGACCACGCCTCGTACTGGGTGAGCAGATTGGCCCAGTCGAAGACGAGGGTCTCGACCTCACGCAGCAGCGGAGCGGGCAGGTCGTCGTCCGAGGGCCGCACGATCTCGACCGCGCGCCCGGACACCGGATCGCGCAGTTCGACCATATCGGTCTCGCCTGTGGCGACCCATCTATACGGTTCCCCGGCCATCCTTCGGATTGAGCCACGAATTCGCCGGGGGTGCAAGCAAAAACGCCTGAGAATTCGCCGAAACCGGTGTCGCGGCGCGGCGCGGTCCGCCCCGCGACACCGGCGCGGATCAGGGCTGGCCGCTGACGACCGCGTTGACGGCGTCCAGGAACGGCTGGCCGCCCATCGCGTATCCACCCGCGATGGCGCCGACCACCATGCCGATCGGCCCGGTGATGATGCTGAAGAAGCCCATCCCGAGTACGGCGCCGATCAGGCCGCCGAGCACGCCACCGGCCACCAGGCCGACGACGTTCTGATTGATTTCGTTGGTGAGCCGCGCCATCGAATTGATCGGCTGCATCTCGCCGATATCGGTGGCGGTGGCCTTGGGTTCGAGCACGACCTTGTGCCCGTCGTCGCTGATGTGTTGCGCGACGTGAACCGTGCTGCCGGCCATCCGGTACGTCAGCGGCACCGTGACGAGGTCGGTGCCGTTGTCGGACTTGAGGGCGACTGCGGTCGCATCCTTGTCGACCTCGAATCGCCCGTGCTCGACGACAGTGGTCAGGACTCGCGAAAAGTCGCTGAGCACAGCGTGGTAGGTGACTCCGCGGTCGGTTCCGGAGGTGGTGATCTCCTTGGCGGCGGCCGGTGGTGCGGCCGGGGGACTGGCGTTCACGGTTCCCGCGGTGATCCCGACCGTGGCCACCGCCAGGATCGAGGTTGCGGCGAACGTGCCGAACTTCATTCAGGATTCCTTCTCACGAGACTTCCGGCCGAACGGTCCGGACGGAAGCTGACAATAACGCGTCGAGCGCTTTTTGCCAGACTCGGGAATTGCGAAACCTCCACGGCGGCAATGTTGCACGATTGTGATCGTCGCGAATTAGTGAAAAAGAAAGATTTCTATTTTCCGACCTCGGGCTCGCGCCGATGTCTCGACGCGAACGCCCGGATCGTGTAAGCATTTGCGAGGTCTGCAAATCCGCAAGTGTTCTTCGATCATCGTTCGGGGTGGTTCGAAGTGTTACCGCTCTGGAGGACGAGTACGTGTCGCGCCGACGTGTTCAAGCCGGTGTCACCCTGACGGGTTTCGTGATTGCCGCCGCGCTGTCGGCGGCTTGTCTGATCGCCGCCGCGCTATCGTTCACCGCCGGGCGGCATCATTCGGACGAAACCCGCGCCGCGGCAGCGGTATCACCGACCACCACCGTCGCGCCCGTGGCCGCCGAGGCGCCGGTCCAGCCGACCGGCACCAGCGTCACCGCCGCGGCCTCGGACGAGCCGCTGGTGCTGAACAAGGGCGCCGATCAGAAGCATCAGGGCGAGACGGTGGCCGTCGGCGATTGTGTGGCCGCGGTCGTCGCCACCCCCGACGCCGGCGCTCCCGTCCAGAAAACCGCCTGTGCGAGTACCGATTCGCGTTACAAGATCACCGCGAAGGCGGTCGCGGGCGCGCACTGCCCGGCGGACGCGGACCGCTCGGTGGCCGAGACGCTGCCCGGCGGCGCCACCGACACGCTCTGCCTCGACTTCAACTGGGTCACCGGCAGTTGTATGAATATCGCCGACGGCAGCCCCACTCCCGTCGACTGTGCCACCGCCGCCCCCGGCCGGGTGCGTGTGGTGGAAATCAAGAACGGCACCACCGACGTCAACAGCTGCTCCGACGGTGATCGCGGATTCGTCTACAACGAAAGGCGTTTCGTGGTCTGCGTGACGCACTACTGAGTGCCGCGCGCGGGTGCCGGCAGCAGCTTCCCGAACTCGCGGTTGGCGATTCGCGCCACCACCTCGTACGGCCAGGCGAACTTGCGGGCGAACCAGTACCCGATGCGGATATCGGCCGAGGTATGCACCAGGAAGCGGTTGTTCCGGACACCGGCGATGATCCGGTCGGCGACCTTTTCCGGCGTGACCGCATGCCCCTCGAAAAGTTTCACCATCCGCCGCACCCGCGGATCGTCGCGATCCACACCGACGATCTGCACGGTGCCCACCAGCGGCGTGCGCACCGCCCCCGGCACCACCAGGCTCACGCCGATGTCGTGGCGCTCCAGGTCGAATCGCAGCACCTCCGACACTCCGCGCAGCCCGAATTTCGCGGCGCTGTAGGCGGCATGCCACGGCAGCGCGAGCAGTCCCGCGGCCGAGGAGACATTGACCAGATGCCCTCCGCGCCCCGCCGCCACCATCGGCGGCACGAAGTTCTCGATGATGTGGATCGGGCCCATCAGATTCACATCGACCATCGACTTCCAATGCCGGTGTTCGAGGTTCTCGACCGTGCCCCAGGTGGCGATGCCGGCGATATTCATGACCACGTCGAGGCTGCCGTACTCGTCGTGCACGCGTTTCGCCCACGTGGTCACCGCCTCGTAGTCGGAGACGTCGAGCACCTGCGCATCGAGCACCTCACCCCCGGCGCCGCGGATCCGGGCGGCCGTCTCGGCCAGCCCGTCGGCGTCGATATCGGTCAGCACCAGCCGCATCCCCGCTGCCGCGGCAGCAATCGCGGTCGCCCGGCCGATCCCGCTGGCCACACCGGTGATCAGGCACTTCCGGCCGGTCAGATCTTTCATCGCGGTCTCCCCTTATTTACGAACACTGATGTTCACAATAGAGGTTTTTCCTCGCCGCGCTAGGCACCCTAGGGGGGCGTCTCGACCACCCCGTCCGGTTGAACCGATTTGATAAAGTCGCCCGACCAGGTGCAGGCATGATCAACCGAAGGGGGCGGACGGTGGCTGCTCGCCGACTCGCTTTAGTCCTGCTGGCGGCGGTCGTGCCGGTGCTCGCCGCATGCAACGGCGCGGACGACGGGGGGAGCGGGTCCACGACCAGCGCTGCGGCGGTGAAGTTGTGGAACCCTTGTACGCAGATTCCGGACGATGTGTTGCGAAAGACGGGGGTGGATCCTGCGACGAAGGAGAGCGGGATCGCGGGGGTGCATCAGAGCGGATGGGAGATCTGCAACTGGAAGGGGAAGCAATACACCGTCAACGTGCTCTCCGGGAAGCGGTCGGTGCAGGAGATCGAGAACAAGGACGGCAACGTCGACTTCCGAGACGTGGCGTTCGCGGGCCGGCAAGGGCGGCAGTTCCGCGTCGAAGGTGCGAGCAAGAACGACACCTGCGATGTGGTTTTCCCTGCGGCGCAAGGCATCTTTCAAGTGATGATCAGCAACAGCGCCATCGTCGACAACCCTGGCGATCCCTGCGTGACGCTCGGTAAGGTCAGTGAGCAGCTGGTTCCGTTGTTTCCGAACTAGGCCGTAAGGGGAGGGTGTTTTCACATGGCTGGAGCGGAGTCCACACAGTGGCAACAGCTGGCCGAGCAATCTCGTTCTGGCGATCTGTTGTTGGACAACGAGTCCGTAGCGCGCGAGTGTCTCACGGCGTGTGATCAACGGCTCACAGATCTTCAGGGCATGCTCGACCTGGCACGCCTTGCGCAGGCCGTCTCCGGCTTCGGTGACTTCGACATGGGCCACGCCCTCGAAGGCGGCTACCTGAAACAGGCCACCGGCGAGCCGAATTCGGTCGACCAGGTCATCAAGGACCACATCGAAACCGTCAAGAGCATGCGCGAGGTGATGGCGCAGTCCATCAAGCACCTCACCGGCCAGGATGTCGGCAACGCCGCGCAGATAGCAGCCACCGACCCGGCGGGCAGGTAGTCGTCATGAGTTATTTGCCGGAGGGGTTCGGGTCGTTCGTCGGTGAGGTTCTTACGAACTGGACGCAGGGGCGCGATCCCTCGCACATCCAGAATCCGTACGAACTACAGGGCAAGTTCAACACCACGCGCGACGGCGTCCGAAACGACGCCCGCGCAATCGGTTTCGAGGGCGATTTCCGCACGCCGTCGGTGCAGACCACCGACAACTTCGAACGGCACGATCTCGCTACCCTGCGCGAGAAGGTCGACAAGATCGACCTGGAGGCGGTCAACAACCTCGAGGATGCCTGGAACAAGATCGGCACCCAGGAAACCACCTCGTTGACGACGTTCCAGCAGGCAATGAGCAAGGCCACCAACGAGGGCATCTGGCGCGGCCAGTCCCGCAATGCCGCGGCGAAGGCGGTGACCGACTACACCTCGCAGGCGTCCAAGGTCGCCAAAGCCGCCGCGTTGACCAGTAACAAGCTGGCGGAGCTGGCGACGGGCCTGGCGCCGACGAAATCGCTGGTGCCGCATGTGCCGAGCCACCGGTCCGGAGTCAGCAACGCGGTGAATCTCGTTGTGGGCAAGGGCTGGCGAGACGATGTCACGGCGTACAACAACGCGTATACCGAGGCCAAGCGAGTGTTGACCACCGTCTACGCCCCGGTCGTCCACGAAAGTGACACCGGCGTCCCGGTCATCCCGAAACCGAACACGCAGGATCCGGCCGGGCCGGGCGACCAGCCGCCGCCGTCCTCGTGGCGCCCGGGCGGCAACGGTCCCGGACCGTCCGGCCCCGGCGGTACGCACGACACGAACCAGCCCAAACCGGGTGATCAGAACCAGAACGGCCAGGGTTCGAATTCGCAGACATCGCAGACGAATCCGTCCGGGAACGGCCAATCGGACGGCTCGCAGAATGCCGGCGATCAGGCCCGCACCGATCCCTCGTCGGCGACGACCCCGTCCGGTCTCGGCCCGAGCTCGCTCGGCTCCTCCGGTTCGTCCCTGCCGGGCGGTAGCGGTCTCGGCGGTGGCCTCGGCGGGGCCAACGGCCCCAACGGACACGGCAGCAGTGTGCCCGGCGGAGTCCAGCCCGGTGCGCTGGCCGGAGCGGGCGGACGCGCCGCGGCCTCGGCGGCTCGGGCTGGCGCCAGCGGTATGCCCGGCATGGGTGGCGCCGGGCGCGGCAAGGGCGACAAGGAAGAAGAACGCACCAAGAGCGTCGCCGACTACCTGATCAACCAGGAGAACGGTGACGAGTTGACCGGTATCCCGCAGCTTCCGAAGACCGTTCCTCCGGTCATCGGCGAGTAGTGGCGGTTGTGGGCAGGAGTTCGGTGCGATGAGTGACAGAAGATGGCGGTTCGATGCGGCCGAGTTCCGAGTGCTGTGGGATGCGACGGGACGCGATGTGCTGCCGTACCCGCTGGCACACCGGTTCACCGCCGAACCGACGCTGGAGGATGTGAACCGCACGCGACAGCGCATCGCGCAGGTCCTGCTGCCGCAATGGGACGAGGATCTCGACCGTGCCATCCAGGTGCTGTTCGATCCCGAGGTCCGCATCGAGATCGCGGGGTTCCGCGGGCGCGGCCGCGAACACCGGATCCGCGTCCACGCCGCCGTGCGGGATCGTCACGGCGTGATCGCGGTGCAGGAGCCGGGACCGGAGGATACGGTCGGCGGCGCGGTACACCTCTCCTTTCTCGAATCCGATCGGGTTGCCGCCGCGGTGATCGCGCAGCTGCCCGAATGTGCTGAGGGACAAGGCAAACCGCTGAACATCCCGGTCGAAGATCTGGAAGCCCCCGCAGCCCACGTGCGCGATCCCTGGGTCGTCGGACCGAAGGAACAGCTGGCCCGCTTCCTGAAACGCCCGACCACCGCGAACTTCCACATCGCCGCCTACCCGTGGGGCAGCCCCGACAATCGGCATACGCAGGGCCGCAAAGACTTTCAGATCACCGATTTCCTGGACGACGGCCGGTACGCGATCTTCGGTGACCGCATCCTGCGCATCAAACCGACCGATTCGAGGCGAATGACCGCACAGGTGCGGGACATGATCACCCGCACCACCGCGGAGGTACGCGAGGGAGTGCATCCGCGCCCCTGATCGGCGGATTCTCACTCGTCGAGCCACTGCTCGATGTAGTCGAGAGTGGTTGCGGCATGGATTATTTCGCCGTCCTCCGCGTCCAGCAGCGTCCACGCGCCGGGCAGCGCTCGCTCCCGAACCAGTCGGTAGCCGGCCTTCTCGGCGCGGGAGCCGAGTGCGCGCAGTCGTGCAACCCGAATATCGACGAGCCGATTCACGAAAGTTCTCAGCTGCTTTTCCTCGCGGTGCTGGGCTAACGTTAACCTCAACTCTCCGCTGGTCACTGCTTGGTCGTATTCCGCAGATCGAGTCTTGCAGTCTCCGTCATTTTCTCTCGTCTTCAGCAGTTCAGTTAGGGTGCTCATCGACGCCTGTGGCCAAGCTACTGTGCACCGTGAATATTTAGACCGTGACGTTCAACAAACTGGCGCCAAGAATGCTCGATTTCTTTCTCCGACCCCGCCGGTTGCATATTGGAATCGAACAGTGGGATAAGCGCTTCGCGTATTTCTGGGATCGTAACGCCGGTTGCGCCATGTAACGCTGATATGAACGCAAGCGGCACGCGCGTCGCGATAGAATTCGTTTCCCTGAGGTAATCGAGCACTTCGTTGAACGTTGCGCCGCATTCGATCATGGATCGAAGTGTCCGCTCGCGGTTCGTTTCAGATGACTTTTCGGCCCGAGCGATCAGATGGTCATTTTCGGCGAATTCATGCGTAATTATCCAGTACTCGTACTCTTCCTCGGTGAGGTAGCAGAGCTTGGTGCCGCTCAGCGAGAGAACGCCGAATTCGTGATTGCCGCTGACGCGGAAGACGCGCGCTGGAAGATCCACGCCAGTCGAGTCGGCGACGGCCACCCAAGTGCCTGCTGGGAAACCTGGAAGTCGGATCAAGAATCTGCCATCGACGGAAACCATCTTCATTCTTGATACTTCGGAGTCCCAAGCCCGATTGAGATCTGAAATAGCCGTCGGACTATTTATAGGAACCGTTCTCGATGGGCGGACTTCTCCGCCTGCGACCAGTCGCCAGATTTGCTCGGGTAGCGGCAGCTCTGAGTGGGTGTGGGAAATCGGCATCAGCCCTGCGGCCTCGAGCCTGTCCAGGTCTTCGCGATCTATCGGATTGATTGCTCTCACCCTTCGTTGCGGTCGTGCCGTCAATTTTAGCGCCTGTAAAAGAAGTGGTGGTCGCCGCCAGGTTTGTTTATCGCGCCGTAACGCTCGAAACTGTTTGTGTAGCGTTGACGCGATCCAGGCTCTCCTGGGCTGTTATCCCACCCGAAATTTACTAGGTTGCGTCCAGGGCTGTCCTTGGGCTGACCGGCGTGAAAGTGAGGGCCGGCCGGATCGTGCGTATGCTCGACAATAACGCGCGATCCCTGGGGAGTCTCGAACTGCATCCGGGAGTAGTGGTTCAATCGTTCACTCTCTTCGAGTTTCCCAGCCTCTCCCCAGGCCGTAGTCCAGAGCCGCCCGTTGTTTTTGTCGAGGGCTTCACGGGCGCGCTGTTCCTCGAAGATGATGCTCTGTTCGGGCGTTACGGGGCGGCTGCCGACGATTTGCAGCAGGTAGCGTTGAGTCGAGACGAGACAAGGCTTTTGATGCGCGGGATTGCAGAGGAGTACGCGGGTGACGAGTGACTCGGCTGGGCCCCGCTGGGTCAAGAGCAGTTACAGCCAGGGAGGCGGCGACTGCGTAGAGGTCGCCTACCTCGGCGAGCACACCGTCGGAGTACGCGACTCCAAGGACCGAACCGGGCCGACCCTCGTCTTCACCCCCGCTGAGTGGGACACCTTCACCACCGCCCTCGTGGCCGGCCAGTTCGAGGGCTCCACCGCCTGGGGCCTCCAGGCGCGCCGGAGTCGTAGTCTCTAGCGGAGCCGCCGTCCCCTGGCCTTCGTCATCGTCATCCACACGACCACCGTCGACGCACGCCGTTTCGAAAACTGGGCCCGTGCTTTGAACCGGCAGCCGATGCGTGCGGAACATCCCTATTCAGAAAAGTACTCTTCTGCAACAGCAATCGCAAAGCGAACGAAGGCTACATCAGCTTGCCCGTGAATGCTCACATGTAAATCTCCTCGCGATTCATCCTGTTCGCCGACAATCACAATGGGACTGGTCGTACCCTCTTTTCGGAATTCCAACTCATCGCACTCGTCGCTGACGTTAGCAATCGACGTAACGGATATCCTGCGTCCGTCGAACACTCTTGAAGTCAACATGAAGCTCGCCGGTACGTAATATTTCGATAGGTATTTTATCGAACTACTTGCGTATTCATAACTGAATATTCCAAACGCAACCTTCGAGTAGAAGTTCGTCAAAGTCCTCCGCGATCACAGCTATACGAGCGCCAGAGCTGGCTGTGAAGTTCTGGAAGTCATGAAATTGTGGACCGCTCAGAGCTAGCTCTTCGCCTCGGTTGGCTACGGAGGCTTCAAGGTCGCTGAATCGAATGGTGCTCGGGATTTTGTGAATTTTTGAACTGACGATTTGCGGTAGAGTGATGTCCCAGCGTAACCGGTGAACCGAGATTATCAGACTGAAGCAGCGCCATTCTCCCGGCCCTTCTCGGGTGAATCCCGTTTCAATCAGCCCATAATCCCTGCGCATTGTCGTTTTGTGCTTGTTCATGTCTTCCACGTAGGAATCGGCGCCGAATATTTTGTCGAACGCACTGGAAGGCGACTCGAGGGATAATCCAAAGATCGAGCGATTTAAAATCGTGTTGGCGAGGAAGTCGACGATGGTGTCTGCCATGTAGTTACCCCATCTTTTCGAGTGCGCGTATCAGGAAGTGCATCTCGGCGGCTCTATTGCTTGAATTTCCCCAGTTGTGGGCATTCATTTCGGTCATAGCGGCTCGTGATTTCGCAATGAGGTCTGTGCGTAAGTCGGGATTGGAGTGTAACTCATCAAGGACGCGGCTCAGCTGTGCTGAATTCGGAACACCATTCGACATGCGCAATCCTTCGACGCCAATCGTGCCGTCATGGCGGGCAAAAACACGAACCTCTTTTCCGCCGATGTGGACATGAGCACCCTTTGTAGCCCAGTCGCTATCCATAGAGGATACGCGTACTGGACAGTTCGGAATCAAGCCGAGCGGATCTGTCCAGCAAATCGGATTGTAGGGATAGCTTTGGGGGTTCGGTGCAGGCAAAAGACCGAGAGGGTCTTGGGTGGAAAATCTGCCAGTACCGGGATCGTAGTACCGGTTGTAGTTATAGTTGAGTCCACTTTCCGGGTCGTGAAGCTGGCCAGGGAAGCGTAAAGGGGTGGACGTGGCGCCCCTCCACGATCCTGACCCCCACAGGTCGGTATCGACGGTGGCGATTGCGACCGCTGCTGTGGGGTCCATTAGATCGATGGGAGTGCCGACGAGGTCGGTCACGATGGCGACGAATTCCCGGTCCACTCGATTGATGGTTGATTGCGCCATAGGTATGTCGCTGCCCGGGTTGTAGGTCCAGAGGGCGGCTGCCGTGCCCGTAGTCTGCTCGATAAGACGCGTGGACTCCCAGGTGTAGTCGATACGTTCGATGGAAGTCCCCCCTTCGGTCAAGTGCTGCTTTGCAATACGGCGACCGAGCGCGTCATACGTGTATCTCCACCACTCCTTCCCCGGCGTATACACATCCGTCAGCTGATCGAACCCGTTGTACCGGAAGTGCCAGATGTCCGGCTTGCGCGAAAGCCGCGTGACTTCCTTCCGGATCAAACGCCCAGCCGCGTCGTAGAAGTAGCGGGTTCGGCCGTTGCGGATCAGGAGGTTGTTGCGGTATTCGCGGCGGCCGTTCGGGGTCTGGCCCGGATTCCGCGGCGTGCGTGCCGCTGCCCTGATCCTTGTCCGCTTGCTGGTGCGGATCGTTCTTGGGTTTACCGGTCGCACCGTCGTCCGGATCGCCCGAACCGTCGTGCGAGGTGCTGTGAGTGTCGGCGCCGTCGTCGTGTGGTTTGCCGTGTTCGCTCGGCGAATCCGGTTTGTGCGAACTCGGATGTGTGTCGGCCGGCGACTTGGCGTGCGGTTTGGCTCCGTCGATCTGTGTGCCGCCACGTCCGCGCTTCAGCGCCTTCATGATGTCTTCCCACGCGCCCTTCAGCTTGTGCAGCAGCGGCGTGAGCTTCTTGAAGGTCGAGGCGAGTTTGCGGAACAGTTCGGCGATCGTGGTCAGCACCTTCGCCACGAACGTGGTCGCCTGCGCGGCCACCAACGGAGTCGCAACGCCCAGCGTGCACACCTCTTCGGCCGCCCACGCGGCCAGCCGGCCCACGGCCTGAGCGATGAGGTCGCGCACGGTCTGGCGCACGAATGCCACCACGCCCCCGGCCATCTCGATCGCCGACGAGGCCGCCGACGCCGCGTTCGATGCCGCGGTCAGCAGTGCGTTCGTCTCGGCCGCGTGGGTTCGGTACGCATCCCCGGCGCTGCCGATCCAGTCGGCCACGTCCTGATCGACGGACTTCTTGTGATCGTCGGCGACCTGCTCGATGTGAGTGGAGACGTTCTCCCATGTCTTGGCGTAGGCCTGCACCGTATCCGGATCGCCGGCCACCCAATCCAGCGCTTCCTGCAACGGTTCGACGTGCTCCATCAGGAATCCGACGCCATAGGAGGCGAGCGTGCCGAGCGGGTCGACCGCCAGCGACACCGCCTCCATACCGGCGCCGAGCACCGCGAGACCGCCGTCGACCCAGGAGCCGGAGGAGATCGCGTCGTGGATGTCGGCAACCGATTCCGCGACCCCGATACCCGTGTACCACTTGGTGGAATCCTCCCGCTGCGCGATCAGCGGGTTGTCGGCCTCGGTCGTCACCAGGTGGCCTCGGGCCGCACCGAACCCAGATCACTCGCATTCGTCGAATCGGTGTTCTGCAGCGAGGTCGCGACCTGTTCGAGTGTGCCCGCATCCGCGTTCAGCGCGTCGGCGGCGGTTTTGATCGCCTCGAGCCCGTCGTCTTCGACCGTGTCGAGGAACAGCGGCGGCAGGAACGAGCACAACTTCCCGAACGCATCCGTCGGCACCGAGACCGCCTGCCCCGCCTGCAACGCGACGCTCAGTGAATCACTCACGCCCTGAACATTTTTCGCGTGAGTGCGAATCTTGTCCGGATCGACCTGGACCTGTTTGCTGCTCATCGTCCCGGCCGGCCCGGTGTGTGGTAGCTACCGGATGCGCTCACGTCGCGCCCGCCCCTTCGTCCGAACCGCGCAACCCTGGTCGAGCAGGGGCGCACAGCGAATATAACGAACGGAGACGGGAATTTTCGATCCGAGATCTCGAAGCGGTCGATGCCGGAACGTTGCCCGGTCCACGGTGTCTTCGACCTCTGACATCCCTTTGCGCAAGTGTTTTCGAAAATCGGCTGTAACGCATCGCGCACAGCGAACGACGAGTTACTGCAATCACAACAACGAGCGAGGGGTAATTTTTGTGAGCATCATCCGATTTGCCTTCTCTGCGTTCGCCGCTGCCGCGGTGATCTGTGTCGGTGTGGGCGCCGCCGAGGCTGCCGCTCCCGCGGTCGCCATCGACGACACGACGACCACCGATCCGTCGACCGGTACGGGTAGCGCGGCTCTGCTGCCGTCGCTACTACAGGCGCTGGCCTCCGGTAGCGCCCAGTCGGGCGGCACCACCACCACGGGGGCCAACGGCTGAGCCGCTACCGCGGCAAGCGGCCCCCGCACCCGAAACGAGGGCGCGGGGGCCGCTTTCGGTTCACCGTCGAGCAAGCCGCTGGTTCGGCCGAGCGTGCAGTACTGCGAAGCGACTTACCAGAGTGATATCATATGCGATATCGTCCGCGGCATGACGGCCCGCGTCAATATTCAGGCTGGTGGCGCGAAGGCGAAGGCGTACCAGGTCAGGCAGGTACTGACCGCGATCGCGAAGAAGGAGGCGTTGTGAACCACTACTCGTATCGCGTGATGTGGTCGCCTGAGGACGGGGAATGGGCGGGTACCTGCCTCGAATTCCCGTCTCTGTCACATTTGGATGGCGATCCGCTCGACGCACTGCGGGGCATCGCCGACCTGGTGGAATTCGCGGTGGCGGACCTGGAGGCGAATGGCGAGCCGGTACCGGTGCCGTTGGCCGATCGCACGTACAGTGGCCAGTTCCTGGTCCGCACATCCGCCGATATGCACCGGCGATTGACCATCGAGGCCACCGAGCGCGGGATCAGTGTCAACAAATGGGTCAACGAGAAGCTGGCCAGTGCCTGAAAACTGTCCGGACGTGACGCGCGTGGTCGTGGTCGGCTCTCAATTCGGTGTCGGCGCCCAATCTGCCGGGAAGGCGCGATAGGTGCCCAGGGGCAATCGGGCGTCGTAGACCATGTCGCCGGTCGGGCCGAATTCCGAGATGTGCGGTGCCATACCCCAGCCCACCAAAGTGTTGCCGTTGGGCAGTGGCTGAGCGTCGCCCATGGCGAAGGCGGTCAGGCCGTCGGGGTGGGTTTGGTTGCGTACCAACGTGGCTCGGTGGTCGGCGGGATCCAGGTGGATCCACTGCACGCTCGACACGCCCAGCGTTTGGAAGCCGCTGGAATTGTTGTTGAACAGGCGCAGGGTGCTGGGATCCGCGAATTCCGCATCGTGCTGGAAGGCGAATGCGACGCCGGGGCCGAGGTCGAACGTCGAATGCAGTCCGCCGAGTTGCCAGTTGATCGCACCGGTGTGGATGTCCACGTCGTAGACGGTGGAGGTGTCGCGCATCGAGATCACCAGGTTGCCTTCGGGATCCAACGCAATCGAATTCATGTGGTACGGGTCGTAGGTGTCGCTGCCGGGGAGTTTGCCCGGTGTGGTGGTGTCGGTGAGCGGGACGTGCTCGGCGGCGCTCCAGCGCAACAAGACTCGCTTGGTCGCCACGTCGACCACCGTGGCGACGGTGTCGTACATCGTGCCGTTCTTCGGGCCACCGATCGCGGACAGATCGGCATCCACCTCCTGGTACGACGTGATCAACGCTCGGCCGTCGGGTGTCAGGCGGAATTCGTGCACGTCGCTGGGAGCCCCTCCGGCGTCGAGGGTTTCGATGACGTTGCCGTGTTCGTCGGCGATGTAGTCGGCACCCGAACCGTGCCCGCCGACGGTCCCGCCCTGCCACCACGTCAGCACCCGCTTGCCCTGATACGTCTGGGTGCGGAAATTGGAGACGTCCTGCCCGGCGGGCGGGGTGTAGCGCCAGACCTCGTGCCCGGCCTTGTCCACGACGATATTCGCCGGCGCGGTCGCCGGTACGTCCGACAACGCCTTACCGGCCCCCGGAACCAGAGCCGCCGCACTGACACCGTTGCTGTAGTAGATGTAGCCGGGCGCGGCGCCCGGAGTATTCACATCCACGGTGTATTCGGGTGCGCCGATCGGGAAAGTCGGCAGCGGCGCCGCGCTCGCCGTCGACGCCGCACCGACCCCGACCGAGGTCGCGACCAACGTTGCGGCGACGCGCCGAAGATTCCTCGCGATCCGGGTCATCAGTGTTCCTTTGCTGAATCGACCGACAGTTGCGCCGAGCGTAGACCCGATTTCCGAGGAGGTGATGAAGGCGGCCCCGTACTCGCTCAGGCCGCCTCCAGGGTGCGGCGGGCGTAGGCGCGGACGTCGGCGTCGGTGTCGGCGAGGACGACCTGGAGAGCGGCTCGGACGGCCGCGTGGTCGGGCCAGTGGGACAGCGTCAGGACGGAGGCCTTGCGGACGTCCGGGTGGGGGTCGGTCAGGGCCGATTCCAGGGCGGCGGCCGCGGATTCGGGGCCCAGGCCGGCCCAGCCGCGGGCGCCGCCCTCACGTACCTGCCAGGCCGAATCCTTCAGTGCCGCAGCCAGAATCGCCGCGTCGGACGAATCGCCGAGGCGGGCCAGCGCGGCCAGGGCCGCCGCGCGGACGAGCGGATCACGGTCGCCGACCAGGGCGCGGACGGTGTCGGCGCCGCCGGCGCCGACCTCGGCCAGTCCGCGAGCGACGGCCACTCGCACCTCCCGGTTTTCGTCGAATGCCGCCGCGGTGAGTGCCGACCAGTCGTCGAGGGAGACCAGCGCGCGCACCCCTTCGATGCGCACGCGGTGATCGCTGTCCACCACGGCCTTGCCGAACAGATCCGCCGAGCCGCGGCGCTGCGCGCGCAGCAGGTCCACTACCGCGGCGCGCACGAGCGGATCGGGTGATTCGGCGTGTGCGATCAATTGTTCTGCGGGCGGGAGGATTTCGATCAGCTCACGCAGGCCCGAGACGGCGGCCGCGCGCACCGCGGCGTCGTGGTCGCCCAGGGCGGCGATCAGCGAGTCGGCGAATCCGTCGGGCGTGCCCTCGGTCAGCACCGACAGGGCCGTGGCTCGCACCCGCGGGTCGGTGTCGTCGAGGTAGTCGCGGAGTTCGGCCACCGTCGGGCCGTCCAGGCTGAGCAGAATCGCGATCCGGGGGGCGGCGGAGTCGTCCGCGGCAGCGGGGATCGTGATGCCCGGCCGGGGTGCGGTGCCGGTGGACGCGCCTGCCGTGCGGGGTGGGCCGGCGATCAGCTCCGGCTGCGCCACCGCGACCGGCTCGAGGTCGGCGCGCGGCAGATCCTCCCATTCCGGTACCGGCACGAAATACGGCGCGACCGGACGCTTCAGGAATTCCATCTCGCCGTCGGCGCCCTTGCGCAGGTTCAGGTGGTAACGCCAGTCCTCGTCGTTGCGTTCGGGCAGGTCGGCGCGGTCGTGGTACAGACCCCAGCGCGATTCGGTGCGGGTGAGTGAGGAACGCGCCGCCATTTCGGCGCAGTCGCGGATGAAGTCGACCTCGGCGCAGCGCATGAGTTGGTGCGGGGTGTCCGCGCCCATCTCGGCGATCTCCTGCCGCATCCGCTCGAAGGTCTCCACCGCCAGCGACAGTTTGGTCTGCGTCTTCGGCGGAGCCACGTAGTCGTTGACGAAACGCCGCAACTTGTATTCGACCTGCTGCTGCGGCGGGCCGTCGGGATGGCGCAGCGGGCGGTAGATCAGTTCGTGCGCCGCGGCCAGCTGATCGGAGGGAAGTGATTGCGGCGCGGCCACTTCCGGAAGAGTCGACGACGCGTGCTCGCCCGCCAGGTCACCGTAGACGAACGCGCCGATCATGTAGTTGTGCGGCACGCACGCCAGATCGCCCGCCGCGTACAGACCCGGCACCGTGGTGCGCGCATGTTCGTCCACCCAGACACCGGACGCGGAATGTCCACTGCACAAACCGATTTCGGAGATGTGCATCTCGATGTCGTGGGTGCGGTAGTCGTGGCCCCGGTTGGCGTGGAAGGTGCCCCGGGTCGGCCGTTCGGTGGTGTGCAGGATGCCCTCGAGCGCGTCGAGCGTCTCCTCGGGCAGATGCGAGACCTTCAGATAGATGGGCCCCCGCGCGGACTCGATCTCCCGCTTCACCTCCGCCATCATCTGCCCGGACCAGTAGTCGGAGTCGACGAAGCGCTCACCGGCGGCGTTCACCTGATATCCGCCGAACGGGTTCGCGACATACGCGCAGGCCGGTCCGTTGTAATCCTTGATCAGCGGATTGATCTGGAAGCATTCGATGCCGGACAACTCCGCCCCGGCGTGATACGCCATCGCGTACCCGTCGCCCGCATTGGTGGGATTCTCGTATGTGCCGTACAGATATCCCGACGCCGGCAGACCCAGTCGCCCGCACGGGCCGGTCGCCAGGATCACCGCCTTCGCGCCGACCGCCACGAACTCCCCGGTCCGGGTGTTCAGCGCGGCCGCACCGACCGCGCGTCCGTTGTCGGTGAGGACCCGCACCGGCATGAGCCGGTTCTCGATCCGGATCCGTTCCCGCATCTTGCGTTGCCGCAGGACGCGGTAGAGGGCCTTCTTGACGTCCTTGCCCTCGGGCATCGGCAGCACATAGGAGCCCGAGCGGTGCACGCGGCGCACCGCGTACTCGCCGTAGGCGTCCTTCTCGAATTTCACGCCGTAGCGTTCCAGCCGCTGCACCATGGCGAAACCACGGGTCGCGGTCTGATACACCGTGCGCTGGTTGACGATTCCGTCGTTCGCGCGGGTGATCTCGGCGACGTAGTCCTCCGGCTCCGCCTTGCCCGGGATGACGGCGTTGTTCACGCCGTCCATGCCCATGGCCAGCGCGCCGGAGTGACGCACGTGCGCCTTCTCCAGCAGCAGAACGTTCGCGCCGTTCTCCGCGGCGGTGAGCGCGGCCATGGTGCCGGCGGTTCCGCCGCCGATCACCAGCACATCGCAGTCCAGCCGCACAGTGTCGGACAGCTCGGGAATCTTCATCAGCACACTCCACAGAGGTGAATAGTCGGGGCGACATCGCACGCCGGGCCGGGCGACCGGAACGGCGCCGCCGTGGCCCGGTCGCCGAGGGGGTGCCTCGTTCGGACGACCGGGTCAGGCGGCGGCCGGCTGGGTCGAATGATCGAGGGCGGCGAGGATTTCGGCGCGCTCGGCACTGCGGTCGACATCTTTGACGCGCGGTTTCGGCACCGTCAGCAGCGATCGCAGTGCCCGGTCGGTACCGCCGAGGACCGCGACCCGGTCGCCGAGGGTCAATGCCTCGTCCACATCGTGGGTAACGAACACGACCGTGGTCGGATGTGTCTGCCAGGTCTGGATCAGCAAGCGCTGCATGGTGATCCGAGTCGGCGTGTCGAGGGCGCCGAACGGCTCGTCCATCAGCACCGCCCGCGGCGCGCCCGCCAGACCGCGGGCGAGCTGGACGCGCTGGCGCATACCACCGGACAGGCTCTTGGGCAGGTAGTCGCCGAAGCCGGTGAGCCCGACCTCCTCGATCCAGCGTTCGGCCTGCGCCGCTCGGCCGGCCCGCGGCACGCCGCGCAACTTCAACGCCAGGTCGATATTGGAACGTACTGTGCGCCACGGCAGGAGCGCGTTGTCCTGGAAAACCATCGCCCGATCCCGCGAGGGGCCGGTGATCTCGTCACCGTCCGCGAGTGCCCGCCCGGAGCGGGGCGGCAGCAGACCGGCCAGTGCGCGCAGGACGGTGGACTTCCCGCATCCCGACGGCCCGGTCAGCACCAGGATCTCACCGGCGCGGATATCGAGTGTCAGCTCGTCCAGCACGGGAGCGCCACCGTAGCGCAGTTCGACCTTGTCGAGCCGCAGACTCATTGCGGTGCCGGTCATTTCGAAACCTCCTGCGCCCGCGGCAGCCAGCGAGTGGCGCGCCGCCCCAACAGTTCGATGGCCGCCGAGGTGGCGAAGCCGAGCACGCCGATGGTGATGATGCCGACGAACACACCGGGATAGTCGACGATGGTGTACGCCTGCCAGGTGCGATAGCCGACGCCCAGACGCCCGGAGATCATCTCGGCCGAGACCACACAGATCCAGGCCACGCCGATCCCCACCGACAGGCCGCTGAACACGCCCGGCAGGCTGCCGGGCAACACCACCCGCACCAGGACGTCCCAGCGGCTGCCGCCCAGCGTGCGCACCGATTCCTCCCAGATGGTCGGCAGGGCCCGCACCGCGTGCCGCGTGCTCACCATGATCGGGAAATAGGCGGCGAGGAAGGTGATGAAGACGATGCCGGCCTCGTCGGTGGGAAACAGCAGAATCGCCACCGGCACGATCGCGATCGCCGGAATCGGCCGGGCCAGCTCGGTCAGCGGTCCGAAGATGTCGGCGAACCAGCGGGAACGCCCCAGCGCCACGCCGGTCGCGACGCCGATCACGGCGGCCAGGCCGAACCCGCTGAGAATGCGGATCAACGACTGCCCGAGATCCAGCCAATAGGTATCGGTCTGCAACTGCAGCCGCAAAGTGTGCACGATCCGGGTAACGGTCGGCAGCGTATCGAAGCGCACCCACAACCGAATGTGGTTGGCGGTCAACAACTGCCAGGTGACGAGCGCGAGGACGACCGACGCCACCCGCACCAGCCGCGACGTCCACAACCGCGCCGTGGGCACGCCCGCGGTGGCGCCGCGTTCGGCGACGGCGGTGGGAGCGGCGGTGGCCGGAACCGGCGCGTCGACGGGCAGGGTGGTGGCGCTCATGACCGCACCTCACCGATCGCCTGGTCGTAACTCACCGCGACCGCACCGGGATGGCGGGCCTGATACCGCTGCACCGCACTGGGGGTGATGAAGGGCAGATACGTATCGCCCTCGCGCACCCACTGCGCCTTGTCCGCGAACCAGCGAGTGCCGAGTTCCGCATCCGGCACGTACGCCGCGCGGATCTTCTTCCCCTGGGCCCGAGCGGCTTTCACCGCCCGCAGCAGATCGGTCGGGCTACCCGCCGGCTGGGCGGTGGACTGCCCGTCGAACCAGATCTCGCCCGCGAGGGCCGGATCGGAGACCGGTTTGCCGGTACTCGGGTCGGTGCCGGTGATCGGCGCCGGATTGGCGAAGTTCGCCACTGCCGCATCGTAGTTCGCACCGCGCTCGGCGAAGACCTTGCGCAGTGGGGCATCGTCGACGAACTTATCGATGTCGAAATCGGCGAAATCGCCGATCGACTTCAGATACGGAACGTCACCCTTGAATGCCTGAACCAGCTGCGGCTTCAGGGGAGTGTCGAATGAGGTTCCCCCGGGTCCGTTGTAGAGGTAGACGACCTCCGCCGGCAGTCCGGAGTTGTCAGCGACCAGCTGCGCGGCTTCGAGCGGTTTCGCGTGCAGGAAATCGGTGGCGTCAAGTTGCGCCTGCAGGAATGCATCGAGCACCTCGGGATGGGATTTCGAATAATCACGACGTGCCACCACTCCGTGGAACGTCGGCACGTTCAATTCGGCACCATCGTAGAGCAGCTTCGCCTTGTCCTGATAAACGAGCAGGCCGGGCCATGCGACGAACTGCGAAAGTGCCTGCACCTGACCGGATTCCAGTGCCGACGCGCCGATCTGCGGTTGCTGATTCAGCACGTCCACACCGTGGGCCGGATCGATGTTCGCGCGGCTCAGCGCCTGGCGCAGTGTGCCGTCACCGGCGGAGCCGACGCTCGCGGACACCTTCTTTCCGGCGAGGTCCGACAGCGTCGTCGCCGTCGAATTCGGCGCGGTGACAACCATGTTCAGCGATCCGCGCGGCTGGTAACCGGTGATCGAGACCAGTTCGGTGGCCGAACGCTCACTGGCCGAGGTCCGGGAACCGTTGATCAGCAACGGATAATCGCCCATCGAACCGATATCGATCTTCTCCGCGACCATCTGCGCGGTGATCGGCGCCCCGGTGTCGTAGTCCTGCCATTCGACCTGATACTTCGGCCCGCCCTTCGCGGTCAGGTCGTTCAGGCGCTTCTCCAGGAAACCCTTCGCGCGCAGCAGAGTTCCGGCGGTGACGGTATTGATGGTTTTGGACTGATAGCCGACGACCACCCGGACGGTGTCCCCGGATCCGGTCTGCTCGAGCGAGCATCCGGCGGCCAGGGTGGCGATCAGGGCGGCGGCGGCCAGTATGCGGGCACGACGGTACTTCATGGTATTTCCTCGAAATCGGGCCGAGGCCGGCCACTGAGAGATTCCGCTGCGCGATTCAGCGCAGCAGATACGGCATGTTCACGGTCACGGCGCCGGTGGGACAGCGTGCCGCGCACGGACCGCAGTACCAGCATTCGTCGACATGCATGAACGCCTTGCCGTTGTCCGGATTGATCGCCAGCGAATCCAGCGGGCAGATCTCCACGCACAGCGTGCACCCTTCGATGCACAGCGATTCGTCGATGGTTACCGGGACATCAGCCCGCTGATTGACCGACGCCATGGCGGCTCAGCCTCCAATCGTTGCTTTCCGTGGTGCGAAGCAAACTGTCGCGCAGGGTGATCCGATCACCACGCATGCGTATGTACTCCAGGTCCACCGGCCGCCCGTCGGCGAGGTAGGTCAGTCGCTCCAGCAACAGCAGGGCACTGCCCTCCGGGGCCTGCAGGGTGGCGGCGCTGTGGATATCGGCGGTGATCGCCTCCACCGCCAGATCGGCCGACCCGAGCGACTGGCCGCTGATCTGTTCGATGAGTCCGAAGATGTCCTCGGATCGCAGATCGCAGTCGAGTACCTGCTCGCCGATGTCCGGGGCCAGATAGGTGTGGTCCAGGCTGAGCGGGAGATCACCCAGATAACGCAGCCGTTCCAGGTAGACCGCGGATTCGCCGGGTTCGAGGCCGAGCCGACCGGCGACCGCGGGCGGCGGAGTGAGGCGCAGTGCCGCCCGCACCTCGTTGCGCACCTCGCCGTGGCCGCGCAGCGTTTCCTTCAGGCCGCGCAGGCTGTCGAGGCCGTGATCGTATTTGCGTTGTGCCACATAGGTGCCCACCCGGGGAACGCGGCCGATGAGACCCTCGTCGCGCAGTAGTGCCAATGCTTCGCGCACCGCGTTACGGGACACCGCGAATTCCGCGGCGAGTTCGGATTCGGTGGGCAAGGGGTCCGGGCACTGTCCGGTGTGGATCTGCTGGCGCAGGACGTCGGCCACCTGGCGGGCCCGATCGGCCTTGCGAATGGTGCGGGCGCCGGCGCCGGGCGCCGTCGTCTCCGCCCCGGCGGCCGGGTGGTCGGCAGCGGCGCCGCGCTGCTGCCGCAGGGGTACCGGATCGGCCGTCATCTCCACCTCCTAACGCTTGTGACCTGCGGTTTCCGAGCGTAACGGGGGTGTGGTGGCAGGGGTGCCGCCCGCACGGCCGGCAGCGGCGGGGTGTGCGGTTATCCGCCGCCCGCGCGGATGGCCGACCTGCTGAAATCGGGGCGATCGAAGGTAATGCGCCACCTGCGGCGATGCGGGCCCGCATTCAAATCAGTGTGAGCGCAATATGTGCTGTGACCATTCGCTGGCGCGGCGCGGAATCGGGATGTTACCGTTTTACACATGTCTTCCAGCCGTTCGAACCGCACACGGGTCACCTACGTGACCGTGGCGCTCGGTGTGCGGCTGCCGCGGCAGCGGGAACTGTGTTGTTCCCGGCCGCGCAGCTGAGACCGCTCCAGTCGTCCGTCTGTCGACCCTTTCGGGCCCTTCTCGCTGCCTTGTTGCCGATGTAGTTCCGTCTCTTCACGAGACTTTCGACAAGGACTTCGCCCCATGACGAGCCCCACCCTCGAACGACAGTCTTCCCCCTCTCGTCCGCGGCCGGTACGCAGTGTGCCGCGGCCGGTGGTTCCGCCGGAATTGCGGATCACCGACAACCCGGCGGCCGCCGTCCTGCGCGCCGCCACCCGCGGGCCGATCTTCCGCGACAATGCCGCTCAGACAACGGGTTTGAGCATCGCGACCGTGAATCGCCAAGTGTCGGCGCTACTTTCGTCCGGCCTGTTGCGAGAACGCGCTGATCTCACCGCATCCGGTGCGGTCGGGCGCCCGCGCGTGCCGTTCGAGGTCGAGACCGATCGCTTCGCCACGCTGGGCGTCCACATCGGTGCGAATCTCACCCGGATCGTGGCCGCCGACCTGTCCGGCCGCATTCTGGGCGGGCTGGAGATCGCCACCCCGCAGGCCGCGCAGGACGCGGCCATCACCATCATCGCCCGCAGCGCGAAGGCGTTCCTGGACCGATTGCCGCGGCGCCGGCCGCTGTGGGTCGGTGTAGCGCTGGCCGGACGGGTCGATCCCGTCGCCGGCGTCGTGGATCATCCCCGCCTGGATTGGCGGTCGGCGCCGGTCGGCCCGATCTTCGCCACCGTGCTGGACCTACCGGTTTCGGTCGCCGCCCACGTGGAGGCGATGGCCGCCGCCGAGCTGCTGCTCACCACCGGGACACCGGACCGGTCCGGTGCCCAGGACCGGCCCGGCAGCAGCCTCTACATCTACGGCCGGGAGACGGTCGGCGTCGCGGTCACGCTGCACGATCGCGTCTACACCCCGGCGAACGGCCCGGGTTCGATCGCGCATCTGCCGACCGGATCCGATATCGATTGCTCGTGCGGCCGGCGCGGCTGCTTGGAGGCCACGGTCGGTGAGGCGGCGGTGCTGGCTCGCGCCGTGCGCGCCGGCATCGTGCCGAAGCGGGAGGCGCCGCGGAAGCCGGTGATCGCCGAGCTGTACAAGGCCGCCGAACAGGGGTCCGCCCCGGCTCGCGACATGCTGTTCGAGCGGGCCGAGATCCTCGGCAACACCGCGGCACTGGTGCGCGACATGTTCAACCCCGATCGCGTGGTGCTGGGCGGACAGGCCTTCACCGGCTACCGGCCGGGACTCGAACGAGTCGTGCAGGCCTTCGGTCGCGCCACCACCCTCGCCCCGGCCGACCTGCGGATCAGCCGATTCGGCGGGCGGGTCCAGGAGCATGCCGCGGCCGTCACCTCGCTCAGCGTCTGCTACGCCGATCCGCTGTCGGCACTGCGCCGGGCCACACGCTCGCGCTGAGCCGACGCCTACGGTCGGGGTGGTACGGGCCACCCCGACCGAGGTCGTTCAATCGGGCTTGACGCCGGTCAGCACACCCGTGGACGGCTTGATCGTCCGATAGTCGAGATCCTGAAAACCCGTCTCCTGCAGTGCTTTCTGATACCGTCTGATATCGACCGCGGCAGGATCCATATGCCTGCTGAGCCGTTTCGTCAGCTGTCCGTGCACACCCGCGGGTGCCAGATCGGCCAGCAGCACTCGTCCTCCGGGCCGTAGCACCCGCCACATCTCCGTCAGCGCGCGACCGCGGTCCGCCTCGGGATGTGGTGCATACCGAACGTGCACGTGACCACGTCGAACGCCGCATCCGGCAGCTCCAGCGACTGGGCCACGCCGTAGTCGAAGCGGCAGTTCGCCCGGCCACCGGCGCGCGCGGTGGCGTAGTCGACCATTTCCCGCGCGGCGTCGACACCGACGACTTCGCCGCCCGCGCCGACACGGTCGGCCAGCGCGAACACCAAGGTGCCCGGGCCGCTGGCGATATCGAGTGCGCGCCCGGCCGGCCGGACGCCACTGGCGGCGGCGAGGGCCGCCGCGTGCCGGCGGCGTCTGCCGCCGAAGAAGACATTGGTGAACGCGCTGTAGCCGCGCGGGTTGGTGATCAGGATGCCATGGGGGTCTTGTTCGATTCGGAACATGTGTTCATGATCTGAGGCAAGTGCCTGCTCCACCAGGAGCAAAAGCACCGAATCCGTTCGATTCCGCACATCCGGAGGCACAGTGTCCGAGAACGATCGCCGCGTCCGACGGACCCGGAGCACCCTGCATCGTGCCCTGATCGAGCTCATGATCGAACGGCCCTACGACCGCATCACCGTGCAGGACATCCTCGACCGCGCCGACGTCGGCCGCTCGACGTTCTACGCCCACTTCCGCAGCAAGGACGACCTGCTCGTGGTGAGCGGCACCGAATTCCTGCGTGCGGCGCTCGCCCGGCGCTCGGGTGACCCGATACGAGCCGTCATCGAACTGGCCGAGGGCCACCGCGAGGTCTACCGGGCGCTTCTCGGCCCGAAGAGCACCATGGTCGTCGTGCGCGGCACCCAGCAGATGATCGCCGGAATTCTGGCCGATCAGGGCAGTGCGGAGCCCGACACCACCTTCCTGTCGTGGGGATTGGTCGGGCTGCTGCCCGCCGTGGCGGAAGGCCGTACCACCGCTCGGGCGGCCTACGAGGTCGTCCGGCGGATCAGTGACCCGACGTCGTGAACAGCCCCTCCAGTGCGGTGATGAAATACGGGAAGTGCCCGGCGAACCGGTGCAGATTCCGGTCGCGGTCGAAGCCGCCGAACCAGTAGAGCCCGGCCTGACGGTCGGCCCCGGGATCTACGTCGCGGAAGGTGCGGATCCAGTTGTCGGCCCGGCCACCGATGATCGTGAATGGCAGCGCCCGCGAGAACAGCAGTTCGCGATCGGCCGGCGGGATCTGATCGGGCCGCTGGGCGTCCAGCCCGTTCTGCAGAGCCTTCACCTGGGCGGCGAGCGCGCGGCCCGCGGCGGTACGCACCGGCAGATACCGGCCGAGCAGCAGGATGGCCGCACCGCCGAGCGCGATGGCCACACCGACCAGCGCATATCCGCCGGCGACGGCGAGGCCGACGGTCGCCCCCAGCCCGACCACGAGCAGCGCGATGCCGATCCAGAAGGCGAGCCCGCGCCGGTTGTGGTCGATCAGCGTGCCGCGCTCGAGCGCATCGCGGCGCAGCGCCGAGCGGACGGGCTCGGCGGCCACGCGTCCGGGCGCCCGCAGTTCCGACAGCAGCACCGAGTCGGCGCCCTCGGGCAGCAGTGTCGTGTAGACGTGCTTTTCGTAGCTGCGCAATTGGTCGTCGGCGGGATTCGCCCGGGTGATGCGCCAGTCCGAATCGCTCACCGCGGCGATCCACAGGTAGCGCCGCACCGCCAGATCGACCACGGTGGCGGCGATATCGGCGGCATCGGCGGAGCCGTCGAGCAACAGGCCCGCCTCACCCGGCAGGATGCCGTCCGGGGAGACGAATTCGCTGTGGTTTCCGTTGCGCTGTACCGGATCCAGGGTGCTGGTGGAGGTCAGGGCCGCGGCGTCCTGGCGGCGAGACCGGGCCAGATAGGCGCCGAAGGCGGCCAGCGCCGCCAGCAGAACACCGAAGGCGATCAGCACCGGGGCGGTGACGGCGAAGGCGCCCGACCCCCGGCCGCCGCGAATATCGGCGTTGGCCTTCACCGTGCCGGGCGGCACCTGCAGTGTCACATCGAGAATGTCACCCTTGTGCAGGTTCTCCTCGTGCATGGTGAGCACGCCGTCCGGTTCGACGCGGGCGTCGTTGCATTTGCGGGTGCTCCCCACCGAACCGACCGTGCAGTCGGCGATTCCCATCTGATAACTCGGGCTGATCACCGAACCGTCGAACGAGGCGACATCGGTGTTGAGGACCCCTGTCCAGTGGAACAACTGCGTACCCGGTGCATCGCTGACCGTCCCGTGCACGGTGTACTTGAACGACGATTCCCCCGGCGGCGCGTCCACGCTGAACACATCGCCCGCCACCTTCGCCGAACCCGGCCCGGTACTGGAGATGTCGGTCACACCGAAGCGGCGTTCACTGCCGTCGTCGCGTCCCACGCGTAGCGGCAACGCCATGTGGAACTGCCCGCCCGGCGGCACTTTCACGGTTTCGGCCACCTCGAGCAGACCGGCCTCGCTGAGTTTGACATCCGTGATGATCGACACACCCGTGGGCTCCTGAGCCCGAGCGGCCGGTGCTGCGGCGAACAGCCCGGCCGCGGTCAACAACAGAGCGCCGAATGCGCCCCCCCGAAAGATCAGCATGGGGCAGTAGCTTAGCGGTGGGCCACTGTGCGAGCAGGCGTCACGAATCCGGCGGCTTGCTATTCTGCGTCGGCGGCTGTCGCCGGAGAGCGGTGGCTGTCGCCGGATCAGGAACGGACAAGGGGGAGTGGGGGAGTGAGTCGACCACCCTACGGGCGCGGCCCGAATCCGCCGGGCGAACAACCTATTCCACCGTACGGTCCGAGTGGTCCACGTCGCCCGGGACCACCGCCGGGATACGGCCCCCCGCCCGGCCACTCCGCACCGCCCGGTTATCCGCCTCCACCCGCCTATTCGCCTCCTCCGGGTTACGCGGCGCCCGCCGGATCCCCGCCGCGTGGATACCCCACGCCGGCCGGCTACGGGGCGCCCCCCGGATACGTTGCGGGACAGGGTTATCGGGCCGTCGCGCCGCCCGGCCATCGCCCGCCGATTCCGCCGCCGCGACCGTACGGCCCGGCCGGCCCACGCCCCACCCCGCCGCGCAAGCGAGGCGGGGGCTTGGGCGCGGTCGTCGTGGTGATTCTGCTGATCGTCACCTCGGGCCTCATCCGCTTCGCCGTGCGGACCGGATTCGACGCCGCTTCCCATACCGGGGAACACGGGAACTACAGCTACAACCCGCCACCCGGAAAGGATTCCGCGGGCGTCCCCGAAACCGGCGCCAATCCACTACTGGCCGACCCGGGTTCGCCGCTGAGTCCGGCGCGCTGCCCGTATACCCCGTGGAGCACGCAGGTCGACGCCGCGCGCGCGTTCTTCGACAGTGCCGCGGCCTGTCTGGCCGACGCCTGGAAACCGGTGCTGGAGAATGCGAAATTGAGTTTCACCCCACCGAAACTCGTCGTCACCGCGACCACGTCGGGCATCACCACGCCGTGCAGCGGATCCAGCAGCAATTTCGCTGCCTTCTACTGCGGTGCGGATCAGACGATCTACATGCCGATCAGTCAGCTGCAGACCGATATGTTCCACGATCACTGGGAGATCTACCTCTCGGTCTTCGCCCACGAATACGGCCACCACATCCAGGCGCTGTCCGGAATCCTCGGCGCCGCGAACAAACAACGCCGTCAGACCGGCCTCTACAGCGACGAGGGGCTCGACCTCTCGCGACGAATCGAATTGCAGGCCAACTGTTTCGACGGCATGTACTTCGCATCCTCGGCCGGGGGGAAATCGCTGACGCCGGTGCAGGCGCAATCCGCGCGCAAGGACGCCTACGGCCGAGGTGACAGCGCCGGCGACATGCGCAGCCACGGCACCGCCGAACACGCCGGCGACTGGTGGAGTACCGGATTCGACAAGAACGCGACCGCGCCTTGCAACACCTTCATCGCGCCGTCCGGACAGGTGAGCTGAACCACCATGCCGCAACCGCCGAGATATCCACCGCCGCGTGGGATTCCGCCGCACGGCCGCCCGCCCTACGGCCCACCACCCGGGTACGGGCCACCACCCGGATACGGCCCGCCGCCGGGATATCCGCCACCCGGCCCGCGCCCACCGTACGGTGCGCCGCTACCGCCGCCGGGGGTGTATCCGGTGGGGCCGTACGGCGGACCGCCGTTGCCGCCGCCGGGGTATTACGGCCGTCCGTATCCGCCGCCGCGGTCCGGTGGCGGCGCGGTCGGGGCGGTCCTCGCCGTGCTGTTCGTCTTCGTGGTGGTCGGCGGGCTGGTCGCGTTCGCGACCATGGGAGGTCGTGACAATTCGTCGGCGTCGTATTCGACATCGACGCCGAGCTTCACGTATACGCCGCCCACCTGGGCCACGAGCACCAGCGAAACCGCCACGACCACGCGGTCCACGACGACGCCGTATCCGTCCACGACGAAGCCCTACTACCGCACGACGACTGTCGTGCCGACGACGAAACCGGCCGGCCCCCAGCCTGTTGCGGCCACTGCGGCCAATCCGATCTTCGACGATCACAACTCCGGGCTGATCAACATCTCCTGCGGCTACCCCCGATGGGGTTCCGATGTCGCGTCGGCGACAGCCTTCTTCCAGGCGGCGAAATCGTGTCTGGACCGGATGTGGCAGCCGGTGCTCGCGGCGCAGAACCTCCCGTTCTCCAGCCCCACCGTGAGTGTTCCGGCGAGTGGCGCGAACGCGGCGTCACCGTGTGGCAGTTCGGGCAGTTACGCCGCGTTCTACTGCTCGGCCAACAATACGATCTACATGCCCCTGGATCACATTCAGACCGAGGTGTACGGCGACCGCTGGTACGTCTATCTGGGGGTCTTCGCGCACGAATACGGTCACCATGTGCAGGCCATCTCCGGCATCATGTCCAAGATGAGCCGAGACCGCTACAGCGCCGGTACCAATTCCGCTGCGGGACTGGAGCTTTCACGTCGGCTGGAGTTGGAGGCGCAGTGCTTCGGCGGCATGTTCATCAGCTCCTCCGAGGTTGCGGGCACGGTTTCCAACGACCAGGCCTACTACGTGAAACAGGACAACTATCAACGCGGGGACGATTATTCCGACGTGCGCGACCACGGGGCCAACCAGCACTACGGGGCGTGGTACGCGCAGGGTGAGGACAACAACCGGACCTGGATGTGCAACACCTGGAACTCCCCGTCGGATTCGGTGTCGTGATCGGCGCCGGGATCTCCCGGATCTGAGCGTTACCGCTCCTCGCGCAACTGCGCCAACCAGCGCGCACCCTCGTCGGGGTCCGGTGTCTCCCCGCCGATGACGTCCAGCACCGCATGCCCGAGGCAGGCCGCCGCCATGACCCGGTCGGCGACGGCCTCGGCATCGCCCCACGGCAGATGGGGTTTGGCGATCAGCAGTGACGCGATACCGTGCGCGGCGGCCCACAGCTCGAGCACCAGTGGCATCGGGTCGCCGGGTGCGATCACACCGGAGTCCATCGCCTCCCGCACGGTGTGCGAAAACCGTTGGAACGCACCACTACCCAGCACCACATCGACCGCAGAGGGGCCTTCGCCGGGCGAGGCGGCGGTGGCGACGCGGTATTGGCCGGGGTGCTGCAGGGCGAAGCGCACATAGGCCAGGCCCTGCTGACGCAACCGGGACATGGGCGAGGCGGTGGGGTCGCTCGCGGCGCCGATGGCGGCGTCGAGGTCTTCGAACACCTCCGCCACCGCGGCATCGATGAGGTCGTCCTTGTCGGCGAAGTGGCGGTAGATCGACGGTGCGGTGACGCCGACCAGCCCGCCGACCTCACGAATCGACACCGAATCGGCATTACCGGTGCGCGCCAGCAACTCTCGTGTCGCGGCCAGGATCTCGGCGCGCAGCTCGGTACCGGAGCCGCGGGCCGAACGGGGACGGGTGGGACGCGTCACGGCCGCCCCGCCGGAGCCGGTTCCGCGGTCGGTTGCGGGTCCGCGGACATGGGATGTTCGGTGAGGCCGAACCGTTCGTGCCAGCGCGCCAACGGCTTCGGTGCCCACCAGTTTCCGCGGCCCATCAGGCGCATCAGGGCCGGAACCAGCAGCATGCGGATGACGGTGGCGTCGGCGAGCACGGTGATCGTGAGGCCGAGTCCGAACATCTGCATGAACGACACCTTCGCGGTGATCATGGCGCCCAGCACGATCGCCATCAGCAGCGCGGCCGCGGTGATGATGCGCCCGGTCCGGGCGACGCCGATGGCCACCGAACGGTCGTTGTCCGCGGCGGTGCGGTCGGAGGCCAGCCAGGCCTCGCGGATGCGGGAGAGCAGGAACACCTCGTAGTCCATCGACATGCCGAAGGCCAGGCAGAACATCAGAATCGGCATCGTCGGCACCAGGAAGCCGGTGGGCGTGAAGCCGAGCAGTCCCGAGAAGTGTCCCTCCTGGAAGATCCACACCATCATCCCGAACATCGCGGTGAGCGAGAGGGAGTTGATCACCACGGCTTTCAGTGGGAGCACCACGCTGCCGGTGAAAAGGAACAGGACCACGAACGTGGCGAGTGCGATCAGCGCGATCGCCAGCGGCAACCGTTGTCCCAGCGCGTTCAGCGAGTCCACGTTCATCGCCGCCGCACCGCCGAACAGCGCGGGTGAGGGCGCGGGCACATCGCGCAAGGCCTGCAACTGATCCTTGGCCTGTGCCGAGTAGGGATCGAATGTCGATGTGACGGTGAGGTATTGACCCGAGTCGTTGGCCATGCCCGGCGCGGCGCCGCCCATCCGCGCGCCGGACACGTAGACACCGCTGCTGGACAGCACCGCGTTCACGCCCTCGACCTTCGACAACGCCGTGGCATAGCCGCTGATCGCCTGGGGTTCGCTCGGCGCACCCGGCAGCACGATCGTCGTTCCGGTTCCGGAATTCACGGCGGGGAACTCCGCTCGCAGTTCGTCGCCGACCGCCCGGCTGGTCGAACCGGTGGGCAGCACCCGGTCGTCGGGATAGCCGAACTTCACCCCGAGGAACGGCGCGCCGACCGCGAGCAGCACCGCGATGATCGCGACCGAGACGGGCAACGCCCGCCGCATCACCCAGGTGACGGTGCGATACCAGCCGGATTCCCGCTCCGGTCGCGAGGTGGGCTCGGGGCGCCCGAACAGTTTCCGGATCGCCACCCGCAGATTCCAGGAATTGATCCGATCGCCGAGCAACACCAGCGCCGCGGGCAGGATCACGATCGAGGCGATCGCGGCGGCCGCCACCACCGCGACCCCGGCATAGGCGAACGACTTCAGGAAGTACATGTCGAAGACGCTGAGCACCGCCAGCGCGAGCGCGACCGTCAGCGCCGAGAACAGCACCGTTCGCCCCGCGGTCTGCACCGCCCGCACCGCCGCCGCCTCGTGGCTCGAGCCGGCGGACAATTCCTCGCGGTATCGGCTGACGATGAACAGGCTGTAGTCGATCGCCAGGGCGAGGCCCAGCGCGGTGGTCATATTCAGCGCGTAGATCGACACATCGGTAAAGAGGGTGAAACTGCGCAGTATCGCGAGCGTGCAGAGAATCGCGAAGATTCCTACCGCCAGTGGCAGCGAGGCCGCGATGACGCTGCCGAACACCAGGATCAGCACGATCGCCGTGAGCGGGACCGCGATACCTTCGGCCATCGCCAGATCCTTCGTGACCTGGTTGTTGACGTCGTGGTAGACGGCGGCGATTCCGCCCGCCTGCACGGTCACACCGGGTGTGGAGACGGGCAGGGTGCTCGCGATCTCACCGGCGGTGCGCTGGGCCTTGTCGTCGCCGCCCGTCAGGTAGGCCATGACCAATGCGCTCTTGCCGTCGGTACTGCGCAGGGCGGCGGCCAGTTGCGGTGGGCTGGTCCAATACGAGCGGACGCCGACCGTATCGGCGCGACTGCCGAGCCGGTCGGCGATATCGGCGCCGACCGCGCGGGCCGCGGCCGACTCCACGCCCTCGTCGGCGTGCACGAGCAGCACCAGATTGGGCTGGGCGCCGTTGAACTGATCGGCCACCAGCTGTGCCGCGCGGGTGGATTCGGCCTTGTCCGAGGTGAATCCGCCGGCTTGCAGATGGGCGGTGACCGTCGCGCCGAAGCCGCCGCAGATCAGTGCCAGGGCCAGGGCGGCGAGGAGCACCCGCTTCGGATACCGGGTGGCGAGCCGTGCGATTCGGGTCAGCATGAGTGCTCCTCGGGCGGCCGGTATGGGTAACGGTGTTAGCGTAACGCCGTTACCCCAGCCCGGCGCAAGAGGTTGGGGCGGATCGGCGTCAGCGATCCCCGTCACCGGCGGACGCTCCCCGCGCCGTGCGGATGATGGCCGAACAGGCCCCGCGGCGCGTGCCCGTGCACACCCTCGACATACGCGGTCTCGGCGTGCAGCGCGAAGTCGATACCGCCGACCTCGTCCTCCTTGCTGACTCGGAAGCCCATCACCCGATCGATCACCTTGCCGATCAGATAGGAGACGCCGAACGCCCATGCCGCGACCACCACGACGCCGACCGCCTGCTTGCCGAGCTGCGCGAGTCCGCCGCCGTAGAACAGTCCACGCGCGCCACCGGTCATCACGCGGTTCGCCAGCAGCCCGATCAGCAGGGTGCCGACCACGCCGCCGGTGAAGTGCACGCCGACCACATCGAGCGAATCGTCATAGCCCGCCTTGAACTTCCAGCCGACGGCGAAAGAGCAGACCACACCCGCCGCCAGGCCCACGATCACCGCACCGAGCGCATTGACCGAACCGCACGAGGGCGTGATCGCGACCAATCCGGCGACCGCGCCGGAGGCCGCACCGAAGGTGGTCGGCCGCCCGTCGCGGATCTGCTCCACGATCAACCAGCCGAGCATGCCCAGGCAGCCCGCGACCAACGTGTTCAGGAACACCGCGGCGGCCAGTCCGTCGGCCTTGAACGCGGAGCCGGCGTTGAATCCGAACCAGCCGAACCACAGCAGTCCGGCGCCCAGCAGCACGAACGGCAGATTGTGCGGGCGCATCGCGTCCACCTTGAATCCGATCCGCGGTCCCAGGACCAGCGCCAAAGCGAGAGCCGAAGCGCCGGAAGCGATTTCGACCACCAGGCCGCCCGCGAAATCGAGTACGCCGAAGGAGGCCAGCCAGCCGTTCGGACCCCAGACCCAGTGCGCGATCGGAGCGAACACCACGAGCGCCCACACCGGGACGAACACCATCCAGGCGGAGAATTTCGCGCGATCGGCGATGGCACCGCTGACGAGTGCCACGGTGAGGATCGCGAAGGTCAATTCGAAGGTCGCGTACAGCAGTTCCGGCACGCCGCTGCGCACGGTGCCCGGGGTGATGCCGGTCATCGCGAAATGTTCCAGTCCGCCGATCAATCCACCGCCGGCGTCGTCACCGAAGGCCAGGGTGTAGCCGAACAGCAGCCACACCACGGTCACCAGCGGGATGGAGATGAAGCTCATCATCAGCATGTTCAGCACGCCGGTCGTGCGCACCATGCCGCCGTAGAAGATCGCCAGGCCGGGGGTCATGAGCAGGACCAGCGCGGTGCTGGTCAGCAGCCACGCCGTGGCGGCGGGGTCGATGGTCGGGGGCACGGACAACTCCTTTTCCACACGCGTTCGCGTGGCAAGAAACTACCGAATCCCCGGTGTCGCGCCGATGAGCGAGTCTGGTACTTCCGTTCGGATTCAATTCCCGCGCTTGCGGGCCTGCCGGGTCAGCGCCCGCCGACCGCGGGCCCCGGGAACCGGCAGATCGTCCTCGAGCGCGAGCCATTGCGCGGTGACGAGCCACTGCTGCTGCGCGCGAGCGTCGGCGGTGTCGTTGAAGACGCGGCGGCCGCGGTCGTCGCGCAGCTCGTGCGCGAGGATCGACCAGCGCGGCGGGCGGCCGTGCGTGGTGCGGTAGGTGTCCAGGAACCCGGCCACGAGGGTGCCGATGGTGTTGACCGGGCGCAGCGACACACGGTTGCCGTATTTCGCGGAGTGGAAACGCCGGGCCGCGCACAGCGATCGCGGTGTGGCATCGAAGGCTATCCATCCCGCGCGCTGCGCCCGTTCGACGAGCCATAGATGTTTGACCGCGTTCGGGGCGATATCGCCGACGCGTTTGCGGATCAGCGTCACCATCGGTTCGGCGGTGAGAATATCGCGGCGGGTGGGTCCCATCGCGTGGGTGTTTCGATAGTCCTCGGTCAGCTCGGCGAGGGTGCGGCCGAATTCGTCGATACTGCGCTGCGCGCGCCGGCCCAGCCGTTCGATGCGGGCGGCCTCGGCGCGTATCCGATTCTGCGCGATCAGGGTGTCGATGGCCGGCAGGGTCGGAACCTGGCCGCGGTCCAGCAATTCGAGAATGGCGCCCGCGGTGGCCGGATCGGCCGCGGCCGATACCGGCAGCGAATCGCGGTTGCGCGAGAAATCGCGGGGGCTGATGGCGCGGCGGAGCAGATCGGTGGCGGCCCGATCGCCGGCGAAATCGGTGTGTGAGAGCCAGGCGGCGGCGATGTCGTCACACGACGGCACGGTCGTCATAACTCGTCATTACCTCCGAAACATTGTTGTGCCCCGGTCGGGATGAGGGACCGACCGGGGACACCAACCTGATGAAGGTTTGGCTACCGAAGTTGCCGAAATCAACGTTAGTCAGCGGAGTGGAGCGGGCGCTAATCGGGTGACGGAATCGTTACGTCCACAATGTGGGTCGCAAACGGGGAGCGTGTCCGAAAGTTTTCGTCGCTCGGCGGCTCGCAGACGAAATCGGCATTAATTTCACACTGTTTCCAATTGTCGATCGCAAACCGATTGTCGACCAGGTCGGTTGTCCGCACCGAGATCGTACGAAAAGAATGCTTGTGATGTAGATCATAGTTTATTCGCGGCCGTGATCGGTTCGGCGGGTGGGGTGGATACCCGGTGCGCGAATGGTTTCCTGTCGGTGTTCGCCGGTACCCTCGGGCCGTGGCTCTGTACCGGAAGTATCGACCGGCAACCTTCGCCGAGGTAGTGGGGCAGGAGCACGTCACCGATCCGCTGAGTACCGCGCTCGACACCGGGCGGATCAGTCATGCCTACCTGTTCTCCGGCCCGCGAGGTTGTGGCAAGACCTCCTCGGCGCGCATTCTGGCGCGCTCGCTCAACTGCGTCGAGGGCCCGACCTCGCGACCGTGCGGAGTATGCCCGTCGTGTGTCGCGCTGGCCCCGGGCGGGCCCGGCAATCTCGACGTCATCGAACTCGACGCCGCCAGCCACGGCGGTGTGGACGATACCCGTGAGCTGCGCGATCGCGCGTTCTACGCACCTGCCGAATCGCGGTACCGCGTCTTCATCGTGGACGAGGCGCACATGGTCACCACGGCCGGATTCAACGCGCTGCTGAAGATCGTCGAGGAGCCGCCGGCCCATCTGATCTTCATTTTCGCCACCACCGAGCCGGACAAGGTGCTGCCGACCATTCGCTCGCGCACCCATCACTATCCGTTCCGGCTGCTGCCACCGGCCACCATGCGCGGGCTGCTCGGCAAGATCTGCGAGCAGGAGCAGGTGCAGGTCGAGGAATCGGTCTATCCGCTGGTGATCCGGGCCGGCGGTGGTTCACCGCGCGACAGTCTCAGCGTGCTCGATCAGCTGCTGGCCGGCGCCGGTGCCGAGGGCGTCACCTATCCCCGGGCGCTGGCCCTGCTCGGTGTCACCGATATCGCGCTGATCGACGAGGCCGTCGACGCGCTGGCCGCCGACGACGGTGCGGCCCTGTTCGCCACCATCGACCGGGTGGTGGAGGCCGGTCACGATCCCCGCCGCTTCGCCACCGACCTGCTCGAACGCATCCGCGATCTGATCCTGCTGCGCGCGGTTCCCGATGCGGCCGAACGCAATCTGGTCACCGGCCCCGGCGATGTCATCGACCGGATGTCGGCCCAGGCCGACCGTATCGGCCCGGCCACCCTGGCCCGCTACGCGGAGTTGCTGCACGAGGGCCTCGGCGAGATGCGCGGCGCGACCGCGCCCCGCCTCCTGCTCGAGGTGGTGTGTGCCCGCATGCTGTTGCCCTCGGTCTCGGAGGCCGAATCGGCGGCGTTGCAGCGGCTGGAACGCCTGGAGCGGCGGATGGAGTCGGGCGGAGTCCCGGCGGCCGCGCCCGCCGCCACGCCGCAGCCGTC
>NZ_BAFW01000003.1 GCF_000308535.1 Nocardia cerradoensis NBRC 101014
TCACGACCAGCGGCTATCTCACCAACGCCGGGGTGATCGGGTTCCTGCTGGGCGCCGACGACGTCGCGATCTGCGATTCGCTCATCCACGGCAGCGTGATCTCCGGCGTGCAGTGGTCGGGAGCGCGACGGCTCAACTTCCGCCACAACGATCCGGAGTCGCTGCGTTCGGTGTTGCGCATGTCGCGCGGGAACTTCGATCGGGCGCTGGTCGTGGTCGAAGGTCATTACAGCATGGACGGCACGGTCGGCCGGGTGAGCGAAATAGCCACCATCGCACGGGAATTCGACTGTGCCGTCATGGTCGACGAGGCGCATTCCCTCGGTGTCTTCGGAGAGCGCGGCCATGGCATCCGCGAGCACTACGGGATGCCCGGAGACGCGGTCGACATCTGGATGGGCACCCTGTCGAAGGCGTTGGGCAGCTGCGGCGGTTTCATCGCCGCCGACGCGGACCTGATCGCCGCGATGAAGGCCGCCGCGCCGGGTGTCGCCATGCTGACCGGCGGTCCCGCGCCCTCGACCATCGGTGCCGCGCTGGCCGCGCTCGACGTCCTCGAGGCCGAACCGCAGCGACTGCGCCGGCTGTGGTCCAACGCCGAGCACTTCCGCACCCTGCTCGGCGAGCGTGGCATCGACCTCGGCATCTCCGAAGGCACCCCGATCTGCCCGGTGATCGTCCCCGGTGAACTGCGTGCCGGTTACGTCGCCACCACGCTGCTGCAGAACGGCATCTACGCGGGCGCGATCTCGTCACCGGCCGTGCCCGCCGGTCAGGAACGCCTGCGCTTCTTCCTGACCTCCGAACACGAACCCGCCCAGCTGGAGGCCGCCGCCGATTTGCTGTCCGAGGCCGTCACCGACGCCGCGCGGTTGCCGGACCTGAGCGTCACCGGCTGACAGGCGCGGCCGGCCGCCGCGCGAGAGGGCCGCGACACGACGTGGCCGGTATCTCCTCGCCGAGCGGTTCGGCAGGTCCGGCGGGTGGCTCGGCCGGCGGTGTCGTGGCCAGAGATCGAGAGTGGGCGGGCCCCGGAGCCCGGGCGTGCCCGTGAATCGGCATGTCGCGGACCGGTACGTTGGTGCTCGTGGAACTACGAATCTTCACCGAGCCCCAGCAAGGGGCTACCTACGACGATCTGCTCCGGGTTGCGAAGGTGACCGAGGAGGCGGGGTTCGACGCATTCTTCCGGTCGGATCACTATCTGAAGATGGGCGGGGTGTCCGGTCTGCCGGGACCGACCGACGCGTGGATCACGCTGGCCGGGCTCGCGCGCGAGACCTCCCGGATCCGGCTGGGCACTCTGGTCACCGCGGCGACGTTCCGGCATCCGTCGGTGCTGGCGATCTCGGTCGCCCAGGTCGACCAGATGTCGGGCGGCCGCGTCGAGCTCGGGCTCGGTTCGGGCTGGTTCGCCGACGAGCATCGCGCCTACGGCATCGAACTGCCGGATCTCGGTGAGCGTTTCGACCGCTACGCCGAGCAACTGGCGATCATCACCGGCCTGTGGCAGACGCCGGTGGGGGAGACCTTCGATTTCACGGGCAAACACTATGTGCTGCAGGGCAGTCCGGCCCTGCCCAAGCCGGTGCAGCAGCCGGGGCCGCCGGTGATCATCGGCGGGGCGGGCAAGAAGCGCACACCGGCCCTGGCCGCGCGGTACGCGCACGAGTTCAACCTGCCGTTCACGGATGCGGAAACGGCTGCGGCGCAATTCGATCGGGTCGCCGCGGCGGCCCGCGACATCGGCCGCGATCCGGGTGAGATCGTCCGCTCGGCCGCGCAGGTGCTGTGCGTGGGCCGTGACGAGGCCGAGATCGCCCGCCGCGCCGCGGCGATCGGCCGCGAGGTGGATGAACTGCGCACCAACGGCCTGGCCGGCACCCCGGCGGAGGTGGTCGACAAGATCGGCCGCTACCGCGAGACCACCGGCATCACCCGGCTCTACCTGCAGGTCCTGGACCTGTCCGACCTCGACCACCTGGAGTTGGTCGCCGGCGAGGTCGCCACCCAGCTGGGCTGAACAACCGGTCCGCGGTGGCAGCGTCGGCTCAGCCGACCTTCACCGGACTCCTGGGCTCGTCCGGATCGTCGACGTGGAGTTCGCGCAACCGCGCACCCTCCACGTCGATATCCGGGACGATCCGGCTGAGCCACCCCGGAATCCACCAGGCCGCCTTGCCCATCAGCACCAGCAGCGACGGAATCAGGACCATCCGCACCAGGAAGGCGTCGAACAGCACGCCCGCGGCGAGCGCGAAACCCATCGACTTGGCCGTCGCATCCGATTCCAGCAGGAACGAACCGAAGACCGAGATCATGATGACGGCGGCCGAGGTCACCACGCGCGCGCCGTGGTGGTAACCGGAGACCATCGCGTCGGTGGGTGATTTTCCGTGCACGTATTCCTCGCGCATCCGGGTGACGAGGAAGACCTGATAATCCATGGCGAGGCCGAATACCAAGCCGATCAACATGATCGGCAGGAAGCTCACGATCGGCCGAGGTTCGGAGATGAGGCCGAGCGCACCCTTCTGGAAGATCAGCACGGTGGCGCCGAACGTCGCCGCCATGGAGAGCAGGAACCCCAGTGCGGCGGTGAAAGGCACCAGCACCGAACGGAATACCGCGATCAGCAACAGGAATGCCGCACCCGCCACGATGGCCAGATACGGCAGGATCTTACTGAGCAGCGCATGGTCGACATCCGCGTAAATGGCTGTGGTACCGGTGATTCCGTAGTCGATGCCGTATCTGTCGTGCAGTGACGATTCGGCGTCGCGGGCATTGCGAACCAGATCCTTGGTGGCCTGGTCATTGGGCCCGGTGGTGGGCACGGCGGTCATCAACGCACCCGCGCCGTCCCTGCTCGACTGCGGCTGGGTCACGTAATCCATGCCCGGATACGCGGCCAATTCGTCGTGCAGCGCGGTGAGCGCGGCCCGACGCTGATCGGCGGGCACCCGCGACAGATCGGCGACGACCTGCAGCTTGCCGTTACTGCCCGCACCGAAACCCTCGGTGCGCAGGTCGTAGGCCTTGCGAATGGTCGTGGTCCGGGGCTGACTGTCCTCACCCGGCAGGCCCAGATTCAGGCTCAGCGCGGGCGCGGCCAGCAGACCCAGCACGATGATGCTCGCGACCAGCGTCAGCCACGGCATCCGCCCGATCACGCGTGCCACCCGCATACCGTTGGTGACCTCGGAATCGTCCTCGGGATCGTGCTGCGCGATCACCGGCAGCTTCGGTGTGAACAGGTACTTGCCGAAGGCGCCGAGCAGTGCCGGCATCAGGGTGATGGCGGTGAGCACCGCGAACGCCGCCGCGATCGCCCCGCCCAGACCCATGAAGGTCAGGAAGCGGATGTTCACGATCGCCAGCGCGACCAGCGCGATGATCACCGTCGCGCCCGCGAACACCACCGCCGAACCGGCCGTCCCCAAGGCCGTGCCTGCGGCGATCTCCGGCGAACTCTGCACCGCGCGTTCGTGTTTGTAGCGCGAGACGATGAACAGCGCGTAATCGATCGAGAGCGCGATGCCGATCATCGAGGCCAGGAATGTGGTGAAACTCGGAACCGACATGAACGACGTGCCGAGGAAGATCACCGACGTCGCCAATCCGAGTCCGACGATCGCGGTGATGATCGGCACGAAGGCGGCCACGATCGCGCCGAAGGCCACCACCATCACCACCAGCGCCACGGCCATGCCGATCATCTCGGCCTGCCCACTGGGCTGTTGTTGTTCCATCGCCAGCGACCCGCTCATCTCCACCTGCAGACCTGCGGCTCGCGCATCGTCGCCGACCGCGTACGCGGCCGCGCGGTCGTCGGCGGTGATATCGGTGAACTTCTGGATCGTGAACGGAACGGTCAGCACCGCAACGGTATCCGGGTTCTCCTTGTTCAGGACGTTCACCGGCGCGGCACTGCAGCGCGAGACGAGTTCCGGCGAACTGCGATCTGCGGCGAAGCAGCCCATCTGCTCGGTGGCGGTGATCGGATCGACCAGCGGAGTCTTGTGATCGACGATGTTCAGATCGTTCAGCTTGGTGACCGTCCCCGCGACGGCCGCCCGCTGGGAGGCCTCGGTGAGTTTCTGCCCCGGTGCCGCCCCGAAGACATAGGTGCCGGTGACCGCCTCGAAACTGAACGCCTGCGACATCCCCGGGAAGTGTTTGTCCATGATCTCGGTGGCGCGTTCCGACGGCAGATTCGGAATCGTGAAGTCGTCGTTCATCGGCTTCTTCAGCTGCGTGCCCAGGCTGCCGATGATCACGAACAGAATCAGCCAGACCGGGAGCACGATCCACTTGTGCCGAAAGGCGAATCTCCCCCACCGATACAGATACACGGACACGAGGCGCTCCTAATGGTCGCTGGCCTCGATTGGCGATGACTGCGAACCGGGGCCGGTCGCTGATCGAGCTGTGCGGTAGCCGGAGCACTCGCCGTTCCGGTCGGTCCGTCGAGTGGCCGAGCTGGAGAGCATTAGGTTCGAGTCTGCTGGGTCGTTGCTGCAAGATCAAGATCTTTGCGGTCCGAGATCCCCGGATCGGATACGGCACGAGCCCCCATCCGCTGTTCGGATGAGGGCTCGTGCCGTGGTTCGCGGATCAGCCGACCGGGACCGGCTCCTTCTCCGCCGCGGTGTCACGGTCACGCTGCTGGAGCTCGCGCAGCTTGGTGCCCTCGACGTCGATATCGGGCAGGATCCGGTTCAGCCACTTCGGCATCCACCAGGCCCATTCGCCCAGCAGCACCAGCAGCGACGGGATCAGCACCATCCGGACCAGGAAGGCGTCGAACAGCACGCCGGCGGCCAGTGCGAAGCCCATCGACTTCGCGGTCACATCGGACTCCAGCATGAATCCGCCGAAGACGGAGATCATGATGATGGCCGCAGAGGTGACCACGCGGGCGCCGTGGTGGTAGCCGGACACCATGGCGTCCTTCGGGGACTTGCCGTGCACGTATTCCTCGCGCATCCGGGTCACCAGGAAGACCTGGTAGTCCATCGCGAGGCCGAATACCAAGCCGATCAACATGATCGGCAGGAAGCTCACGATCGGATGCTGATCGCCGATCAGGCCGAGCTTGTCCTGCTGGAAGATCAGCACGGTGGCGCCGAAGGTGGCCGCCATCGACAACAGGAATCCGAGCGCGGCGGTCAGCGGCACCAGGACCGAGCGGAACACGAGCACCAGCAGGATAAACGCCGCGATCGCCACGATCGTCATATACGGCACGATCTTGCCGAGCAGCGCGTTGGACACATCGGCGTAGATCGCGGTAGAGCCGGTGATGCCGTACTCCATGCCGTATTTCGCCTGCAGGTCCGACTCCGCGTCCCGGGCGTGTTTCACCAGGTCCTGCGTTTCGGAGTTGTTCGGGCCGTGATCGGGCACGGCGGTCAGCTGGGCGCCGGTGCTGTTCACATAGTCCGGAGTCTTCTCCGACGTGAGCTTGTTCGTCGACGGCATGGTCACGAAGTCCATGCCCTGGTAGCCGGCCAGCTTGTCGTGCAGGGCCATCACGGCCTCCTGACGCTGCTCCGGCTTGACCTTGGTCAGATCCGCGACCACCAGCAGGGTGCCGTTGCTGCCCTCGCCGAACCCTTCGGTGCGCAGGTCGTAGGCCTTGCGAACCGTGGTGGTCTTGGGCTGGCTGTCCTCACCGGGCAGGCCGAGGCTCAGATTCACCGCGGGTGCGGCGAGCAGGCCGAGCACGATCACGCTCGCGCCGAGCGTCACCCACGGCGCCTTGGCGATCAGCCGGGCGAAACGCTTGCCGTTGGTGACGGCGTTGTCGTCCTCGGTGTCGGTGCGCGCCACCAGCGGCAGTTTCGGCTTGAAGAGGAAGCGGCCGAAGGCGCCCATCATCGCGGGCAGCAGGGTCAGCGCGACCAGGATCGCGAACAGCGCGGCCAGCGCGCCACCGAGACCCATCCAGGTCAGGAAACTGACGCCGACGATGCTCAGCCCACACAGCGCGATGATGACCGTCATACCGGCGAAGACCACCGCGGAACCGGCGGTGCCGATGGCGACGCCCGCCGCCTCTTCCGGCGAATCCTGCACGGCGAGTTCATGTTTGTAGCGTGAGACGATGAACAGCGCGTAGTCGATCGACAGCGCGATACCGATCATCGCCGCGAGCACGGTGGTGAAGTTCGGGATGTTCGCGATCGAGGTGCCTGCCATGATCAGCGAGGACGCCATACCGACGCCCACGATGCCGGTCAGAATCGGCACGAACGCTGCGATCAGCGCGCCGAACGCGACCATCATCACGATGAAGGCCACGGCGTAGCCGATCATTTCCGACTGTCCGCCCGGCGGCGCCTGCTGGGTGGCGATGGTGCCGCTGATCTCCACGTCGAGTCCGGCCGCGCGCGCTTCGTCTGCGACCTTGTAGGCCTGGTCCCGATCGGCCTGGGTGATATCGGAGAAGGACTTGATCTTGAACGGCACGCTGAAGTAGGCGACGGTATCGGCATTGTTGTTCTTGCCGAGCACGTTCAGCGGGGCCAGACCGCATTTCGCGACGAAGTTCGGGTCGGTGCGATCACCGGAGGTGCAGCCGATCGCGGTCGTCGCGGCGACCGGATCGGTCAGCACGCCACGACGTTGCGGGTCGGGGGCCTGCGCGTTGATCTTGGACTTGTCGACGATGTCGAGGTTGTTGATCTTCTCGACAAGCGCGGTGAGTGCCTGGTGATTGTCCGGATCGGTGAGCTTGCCGTGGGTGGCCGAGGCGACATAGGTGCCGGTCACCGCGTCGAATTTGAAGGCGGCCGATTGGCCAGGAAATTCCCTGTCCAGGATGTCGGTGGCCTTCTGCGAGGGCAGATCCGGCATGTTGAAGTCGTCTTGGCTCTGTTTCTTCAGCCCGACGCCGACGGCGCCCACGATCACGAAGATCAGCAACCAGACCGGTAGCACGATCCATTTTCGGCGGAAGGCGAACTTCCCCCACCGATAGAGGTACACGGACACGCGGTATCTCCTAGCGATAGCTGATTTGCGGTGCTGAGTTCAGGCCCCGTAGACAGCACTACTGCGGACGCCGCACTGCGATCCGCCTCCATCGACGCTTTCTGCCTACCGTGCGGTAGGTAGACTACCCAATCGATAAGCGGAGGAACAACCTCGATTTTCGGGGCGTGTCCTCCGCTTCGATCGGTTGATGAGAGGATCATCGCATGAGCGCCCGAACTACCTCCGGATCCGTTGCCGCAGGTCAGAGCACCAAGGACGCGATTCGTGAGGCGGCGATCCGGCTTTTTTCGAACAAGGGATTCGAGCAGACCAGCCTGCGCGAGGTCGCGGATGCGGTGGGAATCACAAAGGCGTCGCTCTACTATCACTACGCGTCCAAGCTCGATCTGCTGCTCGCGATCATCGAACCGATCTTCGACGACATGAAGCTCGTGGTCGACGAACTGGACGGGGTGCCGCACAGCCCGGCGGGCGCGCGGGAGGTGCTGAATCGCCAGCTCCGGACGCTGTTACGGCACCGCACGGCGGGCGCGATGTGTGTGCGCGACACCGTGGCCATCCTCAACGCGATCGGAGATCGGCACCCCGACATGTTCGATATGCACCGGCGTCTGTGCGTCTGGCTGGCCGGGCCCGACCCCTCGCACGAGGCGCGATTGCGGGCCAGCGCCGCGCTGGAGGTGCTGGGCACGGCGCTGTGGTCGAACGAACTCGTGCCCGATGCCGGCGACGAGGTGATCGAGCGAGTCCTGACCGAGGCCGCTCTCGGCGTACTGAACGGACCGGGTGGACAGCGCTAGTGCACATCTCGGCAAGGATCGACTACGCGGTCCGCATCCTCTTGGAAATCGCCCGCGCACAACCGAATTCGGTGAAGGCGGAGACGATCGCCACGGCGCAGGACATTTCGCCGAAAATCCTGGAATCCATTGCGGCACAACTGCGCCGGGCCGATCTGGTGATCAGCCGCCGCGGCCCCGACGGCGGATACCGGCTGGCCCGTACGGCCGGTGAGATCAGCATCGCCGACGTGATCCGCGCGGTCGAGGGACCGCTCGCCTCGGTGCGCGGGCAGCGTCCCGAGGACGTCGCGTATTCGGGCGCGGCCGAACCGCTGCAGCGGGTGTGGATCGCGCTGCGGGTCAACATCCGCGCGGTGCTGGAACAGGTCTCGATCGCGGATATCGCCACCGACGAACTGCCGGATTTCGTCGCGGATCTGGTGTCCGATCCCGGGGCCTGGACGCGGCGGCCCGCCCCCGTCCCGCCCGGCGTCGACCCGTAGGTCGGGACGTGGTGACTGTGCCGGTCGAGCCGGTTTCGCCGGTGCCGGGGGCCGGCTTTCGCCGAGCGGAAAATCTTGCCGACACCGCTCCGGAATGGCGGTAGCCTGCACCCATCATGTTGATCAGGTTGCTGCGCGCCTTTCTCGCCCCCTACCGCACCCAGTTGGTGGGGGTTGTTGTGTTGCAGCTCATCTCCGTCATCGCGATGCTCTATCTGCCCAGCCTGAACGCCGACATCATCGACAACGGCGTCACCAAGGGCGATATCGGCTACATCTGGACCACGGGACTCTGGATGCTGCTGGTGTCGGGCGTGCAGATCGTCGCATCGGCGAGTTCGGTCTATCTGGGCGCACAGGCCGCGATGGGTGCGGGGCGGGAGATGCGCGCGGCGCTGCTGCACCGGGTGGGCACCTTCTCCGCCCGCGAGGTCGGCATCTTCGGCGCGCCGTCGCTGATCACCCGCAACACCAACGATGTGCAGCAGGTGCAGCTGCTGGTCGTGATGAGCGTGACCATCCTGGTGATGGCGCCGATCATGTGCATCGGCGGCATCGTGATGGCGCTGCGCCAGGACCTCGGACTCTCCTGGATCCTGCTGGTCGCCGTGCCGCTGCTGGGCCTGACGATGGCGTTGATCATCTCCCGGATGGTGCCCGGATTCCGGCGCGTGCAGGAGCGCATCGACGCGGTGAACCGGGTGCTGCGCGAGCAGATCACCGGTATCCGCGTGGTGCGGGCGTTCGTGCGCGAGCGCTACGAATCGCGGCGTTTCGGCGTGGCCAACGACGAGCTGACCTCGGCCTCGCTGTTCGTGGGCCGGTTGGCCGCGCTGATGTTCCCGGCCGTGATGCTGATCAGCAACGTGACCACGGTCGCGGTGATCTGGTTCGGCGGGCACGCCATCGACTCCGGCAGTATGCAGATCGGTTCGCTGACCGCGCTGCTGTCCTACATCATGCAGATCCTGATGGCGGTCATGATGGCCTCCTTCCTGGCGATGATCGCGCCGCGTGCGGCGGTGTCGGCCGAGCGCATCGCCGAGGTGCTGGAAACCGATTCCTCGGTGGTGCCGCCGGCGCAGCCGCAGACCTTCGTCGCCGACCCGGGGACCGTCGAGCTGACCGCCGCGGAGTTCGCGTTCCCGGGCGCCGCGGAACCGGTGCTGCGCGATATCAGCTTCCGGGTCTCGCCCGGGCAGACCACCGCGATCGTCGGTTCCACCGGATCCGGTAAGACCACGCTGATCAATCTGATTCCGCGGCTGATCGACGTCACCTCCGGCGTGGTGCGCGTCGGCGGCACGGATGTGCGGCAGGTCGATATGGAGCTGCTGCGTTCGCAGATCGGTCTGGTGCCGCAGAAGGCCTACCTGTTCTCCGGCACCATCGCGGAGAACCTGCGCTACGGCGATCCCGAGGCGACCGACGACCAACTCTGGCACGCACTCGAGATCGCGCAGGCCGCGGATTTCGTGCGGGACATGCCCGAGGGGTTGCAGACTCCCGTCGCCCAGGGCGGCACCACGGTCTCGGGCGGTCAGCGGCAGCGGCTCGCCATCGCCCGAGCCCTGGTGAAGAAGCCCAAGATCTACCTGTTCGACGACTGTTTCTCCGCACTCGACGTCGCCACCGACGCGCGGGTGCGCGACGCGCTGCGACCGGAGACGCGCGAATCCGCGGTGATCACCGTGGCCCAGCGTGTGTCGACGATCCGCGACGCCGACCAGATCGTCGTCCTCGAGGACGGTGCCATGGTCGGCCTCGGCACCCACGAACAGCTGTTGCGCGAATGCGAGGAGTACCGGGAAATCGTGGAATCGCAGTTCAGTCCGGAAGAGGCGGCGCGATGAGCCGCAGAACACAGGAGGCGGCGCGATGAGGCCCGGGGGGCCGATGCCGGGCGCTCCCGGGCAGAAGGCGAAATCGTTCGGGCCGACGCTGAAGCGGTTGCTGCGTCGCCTGGCTCCGGACCGGGTGGCGGTGATCGCGATCCTGGTGCTGGCCGTCGCGTCGGTCGTCATGAACACCCTGGGGCCACAGATTCTCGGCAAGGCCACCAACCTCATCTTCGACGGTGTCGTCAGCAAGCAGTTGCCGGCGGGACTGACCAAGGATCAGGCGGTGGCGTCCCTGCGGGCGCAGGGCCAGGACCGGCTCGCGGACATGATGTCGTCGATGAACATCAACCCCGGCCACGGCGTCGACTTCGGCGCGGTGGGCCAGGTGCTGACGTGGGTTCTGGTGCTCTACGTCCTGGCCGCGCTGTTCAACTGGTTGCAGGCGTATCTGCTGGCCACGGTGATCAACCGCGCGGTGCAGCGGCTGCGCAGCGAGGTGGAGGACAAGATCCACCGGCTGCCGCTGAGCTACTTCGACACCAACGCCCGTGGCGATGTGCTCTCCCGCGTGACCAACGACGTCGACAATGTGGCGCAGAGCCTGCAGCAGACCATGAGCCAGCTGGTCATATCGGTGCTGTCGGTGATCGGCATCCTGATCATGATGTTCTGGATCTCGCCGCTGCTGGCGGTGATCGCACTGCTCACGGTGCCGGCCGCGGTGATCGTCACGGCCCAGATCGCGAAGCGGTCGAAACCGCATTTCGTCGATCAGTGGAAGTACACCGGTCTGGTCAACGCGCAGGTCGAGGAGGCCTTCACCGGCCACGAGGTGGTCACGGCATTCGGCCGCATCCGCGAGGTCGGCGAGGAATTCGACAAGCGCAACGACAAGCTCTACCAGGCCAGTTTCAAAGCGCAGTTCATCTCCGGCCTGATTATGCCGGTGATGATGTTCATCGGGAACCTGAACTATGTGCTGATCGCCGTGGTCGGTGGTCTGCGCGTGGCCTCGGGCAGCCTGTCGCTGGGTGAGGTGCAGGCCTTCATTCAGTACTCGCGCCAGTTCAGCCAGCCGCTCACCCAGATCGGTTCGATGATCAACCTGCTGCAGTCGGGTGTCGCCTCGGCCGAGCGGATCTTCGAAATCCTCGACGCCGACGAGCAGGTCCCGGATCCGCGCGAAGAGGATCCGCGTCCGATCGATCGCGGCCGGGTCGAATTCGACGCGGTGTCGTTCCGCTACGAGCCCGACAAGCCGGTGATCGACGATCTCTCCCTGGTCGCCGAGCCCGGCCACGTGGTCGCCATCGTGGGTCCGACGGGCGCCGGTAAGACGACGCTGGTCAATCTGCTGGAGCGGTTCTACGAACTGGATTCCGGCGCGATCACCATCGACGGGGTCGACATCACCGGCATCGGCCGCGCCCGGCTGCGCTCGCGGATCGGCATGGTGCTGCAGGACACCTGGTTGTTCGGCGGCACCATCCGCGAGAACATCGCCTACGGCAATCCGGAGGCGAGCGAGGAGGAGATCCTCGCGGCCGCCCGCGCCGCCTATGTGGACCGCTTCGTCCATTCGCTGCCGCTGGGTTACGACACGGTGATCGACGAGGAGGGCTCCGGGGTCAGCGCCGGCGAGAAGCAGTTGATCACCATCGCCCGCGCCTTCCTGGCCAAGCCGACCATCCTGATCCTCGACGAGGCCACCAGTTCGGTCGACACCCGCACCGAACTGCTGGTGCAGCAGGCCATGGCCGCGCTGCGCCGCGATCGCACCAGTTTCGTTATCGCGCACCGTCTTTCGACGATCCGCGATGCCGATCTGATCGTGGTGATGGAGGGCGGCCACATCGTCGAGCAGGGCACCCACGAGCGGCTGCTGGCCGCGCGCGGCGCCTACTTCCGCCTCTACAACGCGCAGTTCACCGGTGCGGCGGTCGACCAGGATCTGGTCGACGAGGAGACGGTGGACGTGGTGTAGGGGCCGTGGTCACCGGCCTGGCAGGAT
>NZ_BAFW01000002.1 GCF_000308535.1 Nocardia cerradoensis NBRC 101014
TGGTATCGGCCGCCCGGAACCGGGCGGGACGCGCGGATCGTGCCCGAGCCGGTCCGGCGGCGGCACGCGTCGACCGTCCGGGCCCGCCGGCGGCGGCACCCGGCGGGTCCGCGGATACTGCTGGGGGTCGTCGCCGTTCACCACCGAGATGGTACTGACCGGGGCGTTGTGCCGGTCGGCACAATGCGTCCTGAGGGCTGAACGTGGCCGATTCCCGCAGGTCGGCGCGGTACTACGGCAGCCAGGAGACGTGGCCGTGCAGGGCGGTGTAGCCGATGTAGGCCACCGAATCGATCGTCGCGTGCGCCAGGATCAGCGGCCACAGCCGCCCGGTCCGCTGCCAGTACCGGCCGAAGATCACCCCCATCACCAGGTTGCCGAGGCCCCCGCCCAGACCCTGATACAGGTGATAACTGCCACGCAGCAGCGCCGACGCGGCCAGTGATCGGTTCTCCGACCAGCCCAGCGTGCGCAACCGGCTGATCAGATAGCCGACGACGATGATCTCCTCGGCCACGGCATTCGCCACGGCCGAGAGCACCAGCACCGGCAACCGCCACCAGTGGTCGTGCAGTGAACTGGGCACGATCGTCACGCTCACGCCCAGCGCGTGGGCGGCCAGGTACAGACCCAGTCCCGGCAGTCCGATCACCGCGGCGAGGACGACGCCGGGGATCACATCACCACGCCACCGGAGCCGCGCCAGCCCGACCAGTCGCGGCCCGATTCCGCTGCGCCACAACAGATACAGTCCCAGCGCACCCCAGCCGATCAGGCGGGCGACGCTCAACAGCTGGAACAGCAGATCGATCGTCGACTGTGCGGCCCGGGAGGGATTCAGCGCGACCTGCTGACCACCGATTCCGCCCGGTGCCAGCGCGCTTTCCAGCAGTGACAGTGCCGCACCGGCCCCGCTCGTCCCGAAGGTGACGACCAGGACGATCGCGATCTCCACCCGGATCGCGAACCGGTCGCGCTCCGCAGCGGGATCGGGCCAGGCAGCTGCGAAACGATCGGCCGGAACCATAGGAACAATCTAGGGGTGGTCCGCCGGCCGCCGCGTATCCGGCCGGGTCGGATGTGCTCTCAGGCGGAGCGATCCGAGCCGTGCATGCGATCGAAGAACGGGCAGCCGGCGAGGATGCGCACCGCGCGGCTCAACTGCTGCACGTCGTCCACCGGCGCGTGGAAGGGCAGTCGCACGTCGTGATCGGTGTCGGGCCCCTCGACCCGCAACGTGACGCCGTAGCGGTCGATGGCCAGCGGCCGCACCGAGCCGCCGCGCAGGCGGACCGGCAGATGGCGGGCCAGCCGGGCGATCACATCCGCGTGATCGGAGTCCATATGTTGCAACCAGGCCGCTTCCAGTTCCCAGAACGGATCGGCGTCGGCGCTGCGCAGATCGTGCGGGCAGACCGATTCGGCGCCGGCGGAGTCGGCGACGACGGCCGATTCCAGCACCACTCGCAGCAGGGTGCTGGTGTGGCCGACATCGAGCAGGCCGGGATGCGGATATTCGCCCGCGACCTGAGATGCCAAGGCGCGCTGGGCATGTCCGGGTACCGCCCGGACCCGCCCGCGCAACCAGACCAGCGCACGCACGGGTTCGCGCAACGCCAAGGGCGCGTGGTCGGTCAGTTCCAGCACACCCGGCGAACCGACCTCGGCCGCGGCGGCGGCGACCGCCGCCGAATTGCGCGCGACGGCGACGACCACATCACCGCAGGCCCGCAGGTGGTGCACGGTCGTGGGAATCGGATCGGTGCCGGGCAGGGCCAGGACGGCACTCTCGGCATGGGCGCACGCACTGCGGATCCGCTCCGCGGCGGATGGAGCGGCGGACGTGATCGTGCGGCGCATACAGACCTCCAGTGACGAACCCGGGACGGATACCGATAATTAGGTAAACCTAAGCTAAGTCACGGCCCGTGGTTACGCAAGCATTGCGCTCGCTACGGTGGAAATGTGCCGCACGATTCGACGCCCGCCTCCGAACCCGTCCTGCTGTCGTTGAGCGTGCCCAGCGCGGGCCCGTCCGATCTGGTGGACGGCCTGGTCCGGCCGCCGTCGGCGAATCCGCAGGCGCCGGTGCTCGACCTGACCCTGCCCGATGAGCGCATCGCCGAATTCCTGGTCGGCGTGGCACATTCCGATACCGGATTCGTCGCCGCGACCGGCTCGGGTGAACGGGCGGTGGCGATCGTCGCGGCCACGGTGGCCGCGCTGTGCGGCGAGAATATCCGGACCGCACTGACCAGCCCCGATACCGAATTCCTGCGTGGGCTGTCCGCTCCGGCCGTCCAGGCGCTGCGCGAGGTGCTGCTGGCCGTCGAGACCGAACAGGTGGAGTCGGTGACCGCGGCGCTGCGGGTGCTGACCGCCTGATCGGGCCGGCCCCGACCTGGGCTGTTACCGCTGGGTACGCACAAACGGCGAGCGCGCAGCCAACTGCCAGTAATGTCGTATCCGTGCCGCGTATCGCCTATTTCGGACCGTCGGGAACTTTCACCGAGATGGCCCTGGCCCGACTCGAATCGGATGGGGCCTTCGACGAGCCGGTCGAGCGGATCGCCGCACCCAGTCAGGGCGCGGCACTCGAGATGATCCGGTCCGGTGCGGCCGACGGCGCGGTGGTGCCGATCGAGAGCTCGGTCGAGGGTTCCATCTCGGCGACCCTGGACGCGCTCGCGGTGGGCCCGCGGCTGCAGATCATCGCCGAAACCGAGCTCGACGTGGCGTTCACGATCGTGGCGAAACCCGGAATGGAGCTGTCGCGCGTGCGCACCGTCGCGGCCTATCCCGTGGCGGCCGCGCAGGTGCGGTTGTGGCTGGCGGATCGGATGCCGCAGGCAACGCTGTACACCTCGGCCTCCAACGCGGCCGCGGCCGAGGATGTGGTGGCCGGCCATGCCGACGCCGCGGTCTCGACCACCCTGGCCGGACAGCGGCTGAACCTCGTCGAACTGGCCACCGGCGTCGCCGACCACGAGCAGGCCATCACCCGTTTCGTGCTGGTGACCCCGCCACGTGAGGCGCCCGCCCGCACCGGCGCCGACCGCACCTCGCTGGTGGTGCTCGAACTGGCGAACGAACCCGGTTCGCTGATGCGGGTGTTCGCCGAATTCGCCACGCGCGGTGTGGATCTGACTCGCATCGAATCCCGTCCGACGCGCACCGGGATGGGTACCTATCGCTTCTATCTGGACTGTGTCGGCCATATCGACGACACCGCCGTCGCCGAGGCCCTCAAGGCGCTGCACCGGACCGCCGGGCGGATTCGCTATCTGGGCTCCTGGCCGGCCAGTTCACCGAGTGGTTCGCCGCCGCCCGCCGACGAGCCGGCGGCGGCCTGGTTGGACGATGTGAAAAAGGGGGTGGACGCCTCATGACCGAAACCGGTGTGAACCGCGATCCCGTCCGCGGTTCCGGCAGATTGGTGCTGGTCCGTCACGGCGAGACCGAGGGGAATGTCGCGAAACTTCTGGATACCCGGGTGCCGGGTCTACCGCTGACCGAACGCGGTGTGGCGCAGGCGAAGTCGTTCGCCGCGCGGCTCGCGGTGCCGCCGGTGCGGTTGTACTCCTCGGTGGCGCTGCGTGCCCAGCAGACCGCGAGCCAGATCGAATCGGTGACCGGTGTGGCGGCCGAGGTGGCCGACGGTGTGTACGAAGTGCAGGTCGGCGAACTGGAGGGCCAGAATTCCGACGCGGCGCATCGGGAATTCCAGCGGGTCTACCGTTCCTGGCATCTGGGTGAACTGCATACGCGGCTGCCCGGCGGCGAATCCGGCGAGGAGGTCCTCGAGCGGTATCTGCCCGTGCTGGAACAACTTCGGGATTCCTACCTGCTTCCCGGCTCGGAATCGCGCGACGTGCTGCTGGTCAGCCACGGCGCCGCGATGCGACTGGCGGCCCGTGAACTCACCGGCGTCGCACCGCCGTTCACGACCAACAACCATCTGGACAACACCGAGACCATCGAGCTGGCGCCGACCGCCGGCGGCGGTTGGACCTGTGTCCGCTGGGGCCGCTACACCCCGCCGTTCGGATACAAGGTCGAACCGAAGGCCGACGACCCGATGGGTTAGCCGATTCCGGGCGTCGCCGGCTTGAAATCCTCACGTAGTGGGAGCTTGTCGATGAGGTCCTTGATCGCGGTGCGCAATCGGCCCGGTGTCCCGCTGGCCAGCGAGGTCCACATGACCTCGTCGTCGGAGCGGGTGGTGACGCCGATGAATCGCCCGTTGCGGGTGTTGTACACCGCGATCATCCCGTCGGAGATGTCGCGGCTGGCGTCGTTGTACACCACGCCGACGATCGAAGCGTGCGAATGGATTTCGACCAGCGCCGAGGCCAGCGCCTGCGCGTCGCGGGGCGGCCGCCCCACTCGATCCAGGCGCTGCGCGGTGGTCGCGGCATCCCCGGCATCACCGAGAATCGGCTTGAGTTCCTCGGTCAGAACGTTCATTCCGCTGAGCTCGAGCGCCTCCGCCGGACCCAGCGCCGCCATGATCGTGCCCGGCAGATCGTGTCCGGCCTCGTCGATGCTGTAGGAATTCGGCCCGCGCAGGGCGACGACATCGAGGTTGTCGCCCTTGGCGAGGCAGAATCGGTTCACACGATCGCCGACGTACCAGCGCATCGAGATCACCCAGTGCGGGCGGTACAGCCCGCGCAGCCGGTCTTCGAGGTCGTGATGCACGACTCCGTCGACGAGCAGCTCACGCGCGGTGAGCGATTCGGCGGCCGCGGTCATCGCCCGGTCGTGGTCGACGACGTTGTCGTATCGGCCCCTCGCATCCAGCACGACAGGCACCTCGTCGATCTCCAGTTCCTCGAGCAGAAACTGCATCTCGTCGAGCGACAACACCACGGACTCGAGCATCGACGGCCCGCGGCCGGCGCCGAGCACGGTCACTTAGCGCGCTCCCACGGCCGGGTCTGCGCCGATGACGCCGGGTGCGATGACCCGGCCGTCGGCGAAGTGCTCGCCCCGCAGATAGTCGTTGCCCTGGTGCTCGCCTTCGTCGTCGTCGCTGTCCACCTGGCGGCCCAGCAGCGGGTTACCGGCGGCGTTGTTCGCGCGGGCCGGAGCCGGTGCGCCCATCTGCGCGATGGGTGCCGTCTCCGCCACCGGAGCGGTCGCGGCCGGAGCGCCGATCACATTGCCGGCCCCCCAGCCCTCGGGGAGTTGCAGCGTGCCGGCGCCGTTGCCGATGCCGACGGAGCTGCCACCGAAGGACACGGCACGCGTGGCGGCCGCGGCGCCACCGGCGGCGGCGACACCACCGATGCCGCCCATCATCATCGGCGACATGCTCGCGGCGGGTGCGGCATGGCTGGTCGCCGCGGCGATCGCGGTACCGGCCACATTGCCCACCGTGGACACGCCCGTCGTCGCCACCGATCCGGCGACATTGGCCGCCTGGGTGGCAGCGCTGATCACGCCCGGATCGGTCGCGAGCGCCTGCGCCACGCCGATGGCCGTCTGCACCGGGTCGCTGGTGGTGTTCTGCGACGCCGCCTCGGCGCCGCTGTCGGCCACACCGGCGCCCGCGGCGATCGGCGGCGGCGTCAGGAACTCGGCCGGAGTCGCCGTCATGGCCTCGACGGTCGATTCGTAGGTGTCCATGACCAGTGCGGCCTGCACATCCAGTGCGGCCTTGGCGGCTTCCGCCACCTCGGCGCTGCCGTCCAGATCGCCGCCGTGAGCATGTGCCGCGACGCGCGCGGCGTCCACCGCGGCGATCTCCGGCAGGCTCGGCATGGCAAGGGTGGCAACGGTATTGGCGGTGGCGTGAGCGGACGCCTTGGCCGCCATCGCCGCCGCCTGCATGCCCTGCTGTTCGGCCCAGCCGGTGAAGCCGGCGAGTTTGGTCAGTGCGACGGCGCCGTTGAGACCGACCATGCCGACACCCAATTCGGCCATGACCCGGGTGACGGTGGCGGTCGCGTCGACCCACGCCGCCGTGAGACCACCCCATGCCGTGGCCGCGGCAGCGGCCGGAACGGCGTGCGGACCCGCGGTCAGCAGACTCGAGTTGCCCTCGGCGAGCCGGGGCAGCCAATAGATTCCGGTGATCCCTGCAGTCATTGTCTCTCCCCTGAACGAATGGTGTGGTGAAGGATCGGCGCCGGTCAGAACTGAATCGCTGCGGTGCCGGCCGCGTTGATCGCGTCCTCGGCGAGGTACGAGGCCAGTTGCTGACGCAGGATCGCTGCCGCGTGGTGCAATTCGAGAATGGCCTGCGCGGCCGCGCGGTCGTGGCTGAGCGCGCCCTCGTTCAGATGGGTTGCCGCCGCGACCGATACCTCTTCGGCGCCGGCGGGGACGACGTGGGTGGCCGGGCCGCTCAAAGCGGCGGCAGCCGTGAGACGTTCGGCGAGCAGATCGAGTTCCGCCGAGGCCGCGAGCACGACTTCGGGCTGTACACCGAGCAAACCAACCATGACTCGAACTCCTTCTTGTGGCGGCTGTGCAAGTGTCGAGACTGCCCGAGCCCAGTGCTGTTCCGGCACAGAGGATCCGGCAGACCCGTCGGTGGAACCACGAGAATTCCCCCTACGAGATGATTGGACGCGACGGCCCCCGGTTCGGTTCCCTCGAGTCACGAATCGATTCGACTTTACCCGCTACGCGCGTAAAGACTAGCCCCAACCGAGCTGATGCAGCCGTTCTTCGTCGATCCCGAAATAGTGAGCTATCTCATGGATCACCGTGATGGCCACTTCCTCGACGACCTGCCGTTCGTCGTCGCACATTTCCAGAATCGTGTCGCGATAGATGGTGACGGTGTCCGGTAGCGCACCGCCGTACTGACTGTCCACCCGGTCGGTCAGGGCGATGCCGTGATACAGCCCGAGCAGATGCGGATCCTCGGGATTGCGGGCCTCGATCAGCACCACCACGTTCTCGATCGCCCCGGCGAGTGCGGGCGGAATCGTATCCAGCGCATCGCCGACCAGTTCCTCGAACCGGCTCTCCGACATTGACACCGGCATGGTGTCAGCGCTGCGGTGGAATCGGCGCGGGCGCCGCGCCCGGCAGCGGCGCCGGGGTGGACCGCCCGGAACTCGGCGGCGGCACCGGGGCCTGGCCGTCGATCAGCACATCGCCCTTGGCCGATCCGGTGATCGTCGCGAACCCGTCCTGAGAGCCCTTGCCCACCAGGCAATTCAGCTTGTGACTGCCGACCAGCCAGCTGCGGGCGTCGAGGTTGTCCCAGAAGATGGTCAGCGTCTTGTTGATCAGCGCGTCCTGACCGCCGAGGTAATCGCCTGCGGCACGGGCGCATTCGTCCTGCATGAACTTGTCCTGATCGGCGTTCGCCGGCGGGCCGCCGTTGAAGTGGGTGCCGAGATCCACCGTCGACATCACCTCGTAGGCGTGCGGCTGACCGCAGGGGACCGGTTCGTTGGTCGGCAGATTCTGATTGATGCCGATGCAGGTGCCCGGATCGAAGACGCGGGACTGGTCGCTGTCGCGCACCCGGCCCACGGTCTGCTGCGTCGCGCTACCCGTGGCGCTCACCAACTGCAATCCGCAACGGATGGTCCGGTCGCCGTTGCGCCAACCGGGTTCACCCGGGTTGACCATGCCGACCACGAACCGCCCCCGCGGGTCCAGCCGGCCACCGAGGTACGCGGCCGCGGCCGAGGCGCAGTGTTCGTCGCGCAGTTCGCCGAAGCGCAGCGAATCGGGGAAGGCCGAGCCAGGCCCGAATTCGCGGCCCGGATATTTGCTCAGATCGATGTCCGCGGTCACTTCGAACAGATGTTTGTCGGCGCAGTTGACCTTGGTCAGATCCAGGGTTTTGGCGCTGGTCCAGGTGAGGCAGTCACCCGACTTGGCGGAGCCGAAGGCGGCGTCGGCGCGGCCGGCGGGCGCCTTGCCCGAGCCGGGATCGTGCACCTCCAGTCCGTGTGAACTGCGAAATCCCGAGATGGACAGCGTCACCAGCGCCGCCACCACGGCACCGACGGCGACCGCGAGTAATCCCCACCGCAGCCGATGGGGATGCAGCGCCTTGCCGTCCTGACCGAAGCGTTTCCCGGCGCCCGGCAACGGGCGGCGACGGTTCGCCCCGGCACGCCTGCGGTGAGGCATGTCGGATTCTTCGTTTCCCGGTTCCGGCGCCGCTGGCGCCCCATCGTCGGAGGACATCGCCGTCCATCATGGCAGGCGCCGCGCGGGGCCTGCCACGATCGGTTCGGATTTCACCGGATCCACAGAAAATGCGGTGGACACCTCCCACTAGGCTGATTGCCCATGATCGACCTCCGATTCCTGCGCGAGAATCCCGAAGCGGTCCGTGCCTCGCAGCGTGCCCGCGGTGAGGACCCGGCGCTGGTGGATGCCCTGCTCGAGGCGGATGCCGCCCGCCGCGCCGCGGTCGCGACGGCGGACAACCTGCGCGCCGAGCAGAAGGCGCTGGGTAAGAAGGTCGGCAAGGCGTCCCCGGACGAGCGCGCGACGCTGCTGGCCCACGCGCAGGAGTTGTCGGCGAAGGTGAAGGAGGCCGAGTCCGCGGAGAACGCCGCCGACGCCGAACTCGACAGCGCCCACCGCGCGATCTCGAACGTCGTGCAGGAGGGCGCACCCGCGGGTGGTGAGGACGATTTCGTTCTGCTCGAAACCGTGGGCGCTCCCACCGAATTCGACTTCCCCCCGCGCGATCATCTCGACCTGGGCGAGTCGCTCGGACTGATCGATATGGAACGCGGCGCCAAGGTCTCGGGCGCCCGGTTCTACTTCCTGACCGGCTACGGCGCCCTGCTGCAACTCGGTCTGCTGCAGCTGGCCGCCCAGCGCGCGGTCGCCAACGGTTTCACCATGATGATCCCGCCGGTACTCGTCCGCCCGGAGATCATGGCCGGAACGGGCTTCCTGGGGCAGCATTCGGCCGAGGTCTACCACCTCGGCGACGACGATCTGTACCTGGTCGGCACCTCGGAGGTCCCGCTGGCCGGTTACCACTCGGGCGAAATCCTCGATCTGAGCGACGGTCCGAAGCGCTATGCCGGCTGGTCGTCGTGCTTCCGTCGCGAGGCCGGCAGCTACGGCAAGGACACCCGCGGCATCATCCGCGTGCATCAGTTCGACAAGGTCGAGATGTTCGTCTACTGCCGTCCCGAGGACGCCGATGCCGAACATCGCCGCCTGCTGAACTGGGAGAAGGAGATGCTCGCCGCGATCGAGGTCCCGTACCGGGTCATCGATGTGGCCGGTGGCGATCTCGGCAGCTCGGCCGCCCGCAAGTTCGACTGCGAGGCCTGGGTGCCGACCCAGCAGACCTATCGCGAACTCACCTCGACCTCGAACTGCACCACCTTCCAGGCGCGCCGCCTGTCGGTGCGCTACCGGGACGAGAACGGCAAGCCGCAGATCGCCGCGACCCTCAACGGCACCCTCGCGACCACGCGGTGGATCGTCGCGTTGCTGGAAAATCACCAGCAGGCCGACGGCTCGGTCCGGGTGCCCGCCGCACTGGTTCCGTTCGTGGGCCGCGAGGTGCTCGAGCCGCCGCGCTGACGGTTGCGGCCCGGTCGCGGTGATGTTCGCGGCCCGGGCGCGGTGACTTCGGCCTCGAATCCGGCGGTTGTCACTACTGCTATGCACCGCGTTGTCTAGGCTGGACGGCGTGCGAGGACTCGGGTCTCGCGGCGATACCCGCACGCAGGTTCGGGCGGCATCGGCGCTGGCGACGGCAATGGTCATGGCTCGGACCACCGGGGCGTTCTACGTCATGGGTGGGGTCCTGGGCCTGCTGATCACTGCCATCGCACCGGGAGACGAGGGCAACCGTCCGCTGGTCGGCTCGGCCGCTCTGGTCGCGCTGTTGCTCGGCGTGAGCCTGCTGATCTGGGGTCCTCGCCAGCCGCACTGGGTGCACCACGGGTACGTCGCGGTGGCGACGGTGCTGGTCACCATCGCCGTGCACTGGTTCCCGAACACCGTCGGCGCGATCACGCTCGCCGCCTTCTACGTCTTCGTCGCCGCCGATGCCGCGATCTTCTTCGCCTGGCGGCTCGCCGGGGCGCATGTGGCGTTCGCGGTCGTGCTCTGTCTGTGGGTGGTGCCGTCCCGGGGTCTGCCCTGGTGGTCGGGCATTATCCCGGCCGGTATCACGGTCGGCGTCGGCATCGTGGTCGGCATCCTCACCCGGATGGCCTCGGACGCCGATATCGATACGCTCACCGGGTTGTTGAACCGCCGCGGTTTCGATCGCGCGCTCAGCAGCGCCATCGGACACGCCGGACGGACCGGGCAGGGTCTGGCGCTGGTCCTGGTCGACCTGGACCGGTTCCAGAAGATCAACGATCATCTCGGCCATCGCGCCGGCGATGCCGTGCTACAGCGCGTCGGCGACACCTGGTCGAAACTGCTGGGCCCGGATCAGCTGCTGGCCCGATACGGCGGCGACGCGTTCGCGCTGTTGTTGCCCAACACCACCGAACAGGCCGCGATCCTGCTGACCGAACAGCTGCGGGCCGCGGTCACCACGGGATGTTCCGCGGGTGTCACCTCCTGGCAGCCCGGCGAATCCGGATCGCTGCTGGTCAGTCGCGCCGATGTGGGTCTGTACCGGGCCAAGCAGGCCGGGCGCAACCGCACGGTGCTGGAGTCGTCGCGGCAGTTGCCGCTGGCGGTCGAACTGCGCGAGGCCATCGACACCGGTGCGCTGGACGTGCACTACCAGCCGATCGTGAGCCTCGGTGAGGACGGCGCCCAGGCGGTCGGCGTGGAGGCGCTGCTGCGCTGGTCGTCCAACGCACAGCCCGACGTGACCACCGAGGGGCTGATCCGGGTCGCCGAGGAATACGACCTGATCTCCGACCTCGACGAGCTGGTCCTGCGGCGCGCGTGTGCCGACGCGGCCCGGCTGCAACAGACCTTCGCCCAGCTCGATCTGACCCTGAACGTCAACGTCAGCGGTCTCGAATTGGCCGAGAGCAACTACGCCGACCGGGTCTCCGGCATCCTCGCCGATACCGGCTGGCCGGCCGATCAGCTCGTCCTGGAGGTCACCGAGAGCGAATTGGCCGCCGAATCCCAGACCGCCATCGCGAATCTGCACCAATTGCGCGACAGCGGCGTTCGGATCGCCATCGACGATTTCGGTACCGGCTACTCCTCGCTGAGCCGATTGGCCACCATCCCCAGCGACATTCTCAAGGTCGACCAGTCGTTCGTCGCCGCGATCCGGTCCGATTCGCCCGCCCCGCCGCTGCTGGGAGTGATTGCGGCGCTGAGCAAGTCGCTGGATCTCCAGGTCATCGCCGAGGGTGTGGAAACCGAATATCAGGCGGCCGTGCTGACCGAACTCGGCTTCGCACTCGCCCAGGGCTATCACTACAGCGATTCGCATCCGGTCTCCGAGCTGATCAGCGATATGAACTCCAACCGCGGGCTCGTCGGTGCCGGTGCGACCGATCGGGAGCTCGCCGCCAAGGGGTGGATCCCGGTGGACAACAATGGTTTCGATCCGGAGGGCTCCATCCGTCGGAGCTGACCCGATCAGGGGTGCGGCATCGGCCGGTTCGTAACAACTACCGTGGCGGATATGACCGCAGCCCGTGAACGAACCGACGTGCGGCGCTGGATCGGTGTGCTGCTGGGCCTGTGCTGTGGCGCCGGTGTGGCGGTCCAGGCGCGCATCAACGGTGATCTCGGCGATCGGCTGAACGACGGAATCGCCGCGGCGGTCATCAGTTTCGGCTCCGGTCTGATCCTGCTCCTCGTCGTCAGCGGTTTCAGCGGGCGGATGCGCACCGGTCTGGCCGCGATACGCCGCTCGGTGCACGCCGGCCGGCTGCGGTGGTGGCATCTGCTGGGTGGGTTGTGCGGCGCGTTCTTCGTTGCCTGTCAAGGGTTGTCCGTGGCCACGATCGGCGTCACCGCCTTCACGATCGCGGTAGTCGCCGGCCAGTTGACCAGCGGTCTCGTCGTGGACCGTCTGGGTGTGAGCCCGGCCGGAATCACGCCCGTGACGCCGGTGCGGCTCGGTGCGGCGGCACTCGCGGTCGCTGCGGTCGGTGTTGCCGCCCTGGGGCGCTCGGGCGGCGAATCCGGTTCCGGCGGGGGCGCGGCCTATCTGCTGATCGCGTTGCCCGCCCTGGCGGGACTCGGTTTGGCGTGGCAGCAGGCGGTCAACGGCCGGCTGGCGACCGTCGGCGGGCCGGTGCCGGCCACCACGATCAATTTCGCGACCGGGACCGCGGGTCTGCTGGTGGTGGAGGCGGCGCAGCTCGCGCGGATCGGTTGGCCCACCGGCTTTCCCACCGAACCGTGGCTCTACCTCGGCGGCGCGATCGGGGTCTTCTTCATCGCGGTGGCGGCGCTGATCGTGCGCTGGATCGGGGTGCTCCTGTTCGGCCTGACCTCGGTGTCGGGCCAGCTCATCGGTTCGGTGGTCCTGGATGTCGTCGCGCCGACGGGCACCCGGCTGTCGGTGCTGACCATCGCCGGCTGTGTCTTGACGCTGCTCGCCGCCGCCATCGGCGTTCTCGCGCAGGGCCGTACGACCGAACGGGCCTGAACGGCTTTCGTGGTTCAGGGCCGGAATGCGCGCAGCGTGTGCTCCACCAGCGCATCGGCATACGCGTCGTCGAGCGGCCCGTACCGCAGCAGCCACCGCTGATACACCGGCGCGTACAGCATTTCGAGCATCAGGTCGAGGTCGGCGTCGGCGCGCACCTGCCCGGCCGCCTGCGCGCTGCGTAACCGTGCCTTCTTGGCGTCGTCGACGGGACGCCGCAACTGCCGGTCGTACTGCGCGGCCAGTTCCGGATCGTTGATGATCTCGGTGTTGAGCGCCCGCACCGGCTTCTCGAATTCCGCATCGGCGAATTCCGCGACCGTCGCCCGCATCACCAGCTTCAGATCCGCCTCGATATCCCCGGTGTCCGGCAGCGAGATGCCCTCCCCGTCGGTGTCGCTCAGGTCCAGGAACGATTCGAAGATCACCGCCCCCTTGGAGGGCCACCAGCGATAGATCGTCTGTTTACCGACGCCCGCGCGTGCGGCGATCGCCTCGATCGAGACCTTCCGATATCCGACCTCGGAGAGCAGGTCGCGGGTGGCCGTCAGAATCGCCTGCCGCGACTTCTCGCTGCGCCGGGAGCCGGCCGGTTCGGATTTCGCGCTGTCGGACACGCGGTCGACCATAGCAGTTCGCGCGAGACGAGACGGATCGTCTTGACAATTCCGGAAGCGATCAGCACACTATGTCGAGACGAGACGGACCGTCTCATGAAGAGAGGATGTGGGATATGACCACCGGTAAGACCTGGTTCATCACCGGCGCTTCCCGTGGGCTGGGGCGTGCGTTCACCGAAGCCGCCCTGCAAGCCGGTGATCGAGTGGTCGCGACCGCCCGCGATGTCGAACCGCTACGGGATCTGGGCGCCGCACATCCGGATCGGCTGATCCCGCTTCACCTGGATGTGTCGGATCGCCGGGCCGTGTTCGAGGTCGTCGCTCGGGCCGTCACGCTGGTCGGTGAGCTCGACGTCGTGGTGAACAACGCGGGCGGCATGCTCTACGGCATGGTCGAGGAGGCGAGCGAGGACCAGATTCGCGCGCATCTGGATGTGAACTTCTTCGGCGCGGTGTGGGTCGTGCAGGCCGTGCTGCCGCAGCTGCGCGCACAGGGACACGGCCGCATCCTGCAGGTCACCTCGATGGGAACCGCCGGCGGTATGGCCGCGGTCGGCTACTACGGAGCCGGGAAGTCGGCACTGGCCTCGCTCACCGAAGCCCTGGCGATGGAGGCCGAACCCTTCGGCATCAAGGTCACCAATCTCGAGATGGGCGGCTACGACACCGGCCTGTTCACCGCGGGAACGACCGCGACCGAGGCCCTGCCGCAGTACGAACCACTACGCGAGGAGCTGGCCCGCATGTGGGGCGACGAATCCGGCCCGGCGCCGAGTTCGGCCGCACCGGTGATCATGAAATTGGTCGAACTCGAGGATCCGCCGCGTCGTCTGATCGTGGGCGGCAATTCCTTCGATCAGGTCGCCGAACTCTTCGCGGCGCGCGCCGAGGGGTATCGAGCCTGGGAGTCGCTGAGCCGGTTGGCGCCCGGCTGAGGGTGGTGAACTATTCGTGCAAACCTGAGCCTTCTGCGCGGAAATCCGCTCATTCGGGCCGAGTTTGCACGAATAGTTCACCCCTGTTCACAACTTGCGTGAACGAAGTTCGTGCCCCTTGGACGTCTTGCACCGCCCGCTCTCCAGATCCCACTGCCAGCCGTGCAGATTGCAGGTGAGCGTATTGCCTTCCACCACACCGAATTTCGACAGATCGGCCTTCAGGTGCGGGCAGCGTCGCTGCACTTCCCAGCCGGCGAGCTCGGTCGAGGCGGAATCGTCGTGTGCCTCGGCGAACCAGCCGTCGGCATAGGCGATGCGCTCGTCGGTGAGGCATTTGAAGAACGTGTAGAGGAATTCGTTGTAGCCGCCGATCCGCCACGCCTGGAAGCGGGTGGACAGGAAGATGGTGTTCACCCAGTCGGGTTCGTTGTCGCGCAGCACGGTGCGTACCAGTTGCGGGGCGATGCGGAACCCGTAGCGGTACTTGCCTTCTCCCTCGATCGGTCCGCGCACCAGCCGCTTCGGGAAGTCGAGGACCACGGTTTCGTCGCCCATCACCAGCCCGACCGGATAGCCGATTCCGTCGCAGATCAGATCGCTCTGCGCCATGATCGGTTCGAACAGCTCCTTGAGCCGGGGCAGCAGCGGCGTGCCGTCTTCGGTTGCCCAGGAAGCCTTCTCGCGTTCCAGCACCGGCGCCATGCGCTGCGCCATCCGCTCGATGTAGCCGGCCTTGTCGTCGTAGATCTCGGCCGGATCGAACGGATGGGTCAGATCCAGTTCCTTTCCGCGCACATCCGCGACCGAACCCGGAATCATCAGCACCCCACCGGAATTCCCGTGGATGCGCATCTGCTCGAGGAACACCATCTGGTCCGGGAAGATATTGCCGTTGTCGGCGGAGTAGCGGTTCTCGCCGTCGTCGTTGAGGTAGCGCAGTTCGTCGTCGAGGAACACCGGCGGACCGGCCGAGGGCACCACCCAGGTCGCGCCGACCTGCTCGATATAGCTGCGCGCGCGGTCCATGCCGCGCTGACGCTTCTGCTTGCCGAAGTTGGCCTTGGTCTTACTCGGGATGTCGTAGACCATCGGGTACCAGATGGCGCCCGAATACTGCAGCAGGTGGATGTCGATATGGCCGAACTGCTCGTGCAGGACGTCCATATCCACCGGCCGGGCGTCGTTCATGTTGAAACACACGGTCTCGCGATCGGAGACGACCAGACCCGAATCACCGATCGGCCCGTCGGCCGGCGCGCGCAGCGCGATGATCATGATGTCGAGTTCGTGCCCGTCCCGGCCGGTGATCGTGTGCTTGACCGAGTCCTGGGTTTCGAAGAAGGTGTGGAAGCCCAGTTTCTCCAGTTCGCGCTGCAGATCCGGCACCGGATAGTCCGGCAGCAGGACGGTGGCGTCCTTGTTCACGTGGTCGAGCAGATTCTTCGCGTCGAAGTGGTCGCGATGCAGGTGCGAGACGTAGAGGAAATCGCAGTTGCCCAGTTCGTCCCAGTCCAGCCCGGTGTTGTCCGGAAACGGGATCCACGACGCGAAATAGGCCGGGTTCACCCACGGATCACAGAGGATCGTCCCGGCCGCGGTGCGGATGTGGAATCCGGCATGTCCGACGCTGGTGATCTGCACGAAGAAGTCCCTCCTGAACCCGGCTACCAGCCACCCAGGGTAGCGGTTGAACGGGCTTGCGCAGCCTGAGGGGCGTTTTCGACGGCCTCGATACCGGTTATTTCTGAGCTATTGCCTTGGCCGTCGGACCGGCGCAGTGTAGAGGTGCACGGTGGCGCCACCGGGGCGCTGCCCCGAGTACAGAGGACATGGACCCGTGTACGCACGTTCTACGACTATCCAAGCGAAGACCTCTGCGATCGACACCGGAATCGCGCATATGCGCGACGAGGTGATGCCTGCCCTGGAGAACATGCCCGGCTGTGTCGGGATGTCGTTGCTGGTCGACCGGAAGTCCGGTCGGTGCATCGCGACGACCTCCTGGGAATCCGAGGAGATGATGCGCGAGAGCGTCGATCGGGTGCGTTCGCTGCGTGATCGCGCCGTCCGGCTGCTCGGTGCCGATTCGGCGCGGGTCGAGCAGTGGGAGGTCGCGGCCATGCACCGAGACCATCGCCTGCCCGAAGGCGCATGTGCCCAGCTCACGTGGGCCAAGTCCGACGATACGAGCCGGTTCGAGGGGGCGATCGATACCTACAAGTCCATGGTGGCCCCGCAGCTGGAACAGATGCCGGGCTTCTGCAGCACGAGTCTGCTGGTCGATCGGGCGGGCGGGCGCGGTGTCGCGTGCGAGACCTTCGAGAGCGCCGACGCGGTGGAACGCAATCGCGAACAACTCGCCACCCTGCGCCGCGAAGGAACCCGCCGAGCCGGTGTGCACGTGCTCGAGGTCGGCGATTTCGAGGTCGCTCTCGCGCATCTGCGCGTCCCCGAACTGGTCTGAGCGCCACGCGGATCGTCGTCGCGCCCGCTGTCATCTCGCGATGTCGCGGTTACCGTCGGGCTATCGAAACGAGGCCGGCCCGCTCCCGCACATCACGCCGAAACGTCGCCGATGCAGTATCCGTTGTCCGTCGCTTTCACGGTGTATGTCCGTTCCTGCTGGCTGCCGCCGGCCGTGACCGTCGCGGATATGGACAGGTAGGCGCTGTTCAGAGCGGTGGAACTGAGCGACTGATCGGCGAACGCGGTCGGCGTCGTGAGCTTGGCCGCATTCGTGGCCAGCGGTGGACGCGATGCGCGTCCGGTGCCGTTCGGATCCCAGGCCGTGGCGGCGGTGCACACCAGGGGATGGGTGTTCTCCTGGTCCGCCGCGTCGATCGGATGTCCGGTCTGGCGTGACAGATAGCGCCGGACGATGTGGCGGGCGTCGGCGGTCTGGGCCTCGCTGCCGGTGCCGAAACCGATCTCGGTACCGGCGGGGTAGACCCGTGGGCAGGCATAGCCGGTGGCGATATCGGCTCGCTCGGCGACGACGGTCACCGCGTCGGCGGCTCCGCTGGCCGACTTCCACACGAGGGCTGTTCCGTTGTCACTGCCCGGCTCGGCCAGCGCCGACTCGATGGCCGGCTTGTCGGAGTACATCGTCTCGACGTTGCGGGGAGCCATCGTCCAGCACTTGGCTGCCATGTCCGCCGGAGTGAGTCGCCGCAGATCGGACACCCAGCGAGTCATGGCCTCGGTGGCCTGCGGATCGGCCGTCACGAGGGCCACCGCGACGGCCGATTCGGGCGCTGCCGGAGCGGGAGCGGCGATCCGCGACGACGACGGTGCGGCGGATTGCGTTGCCGCGGAGGAATTCTCGGACTTGTGATAGTCGGTGCCCTCGATGCCGACCTGCGAATCACATCCGGCGAGGATGCCCGCGACCACGACCGCCAGACCACCTGCCTGCACCGCCGAGAGCCGCCTGCCGCGTCGCGCTGCCCGTCCGGTATGCAGCGCCACGCCCATACCCCCTCGTGGCTTCCGGCCGCCTGCACGCGATGCTGGATTGGGGCTTTCCACTGCGCTGAACCTCGTTTCCTGTGCGGCGGTCGGTCGCGAAAATGTGACAGCGACTACGCTAGCGGAATTGTGGAACCCGTATACCGGACGATCATCGGCCTGGCCCGGACCGTCTTCTTCGTACAGGGACTGAAATTCGACGTCACGGGGGCTGAGAACATCCCCGCGCAGGGCGGCGCGGTCATCACGATCAACCACACCGGCTATATGGACTTCACCTACGCGGGCCTGCCCGCGCGGACGCCGAAGCGCTACATCCGGTTCATGGCGAAGAAGGAAGTCTTCGACAACCCGATCTCCGGGCCGATCATGCGCGTGCTGCGGCACATCCCGGTCGACCGCGGGGCCGGCGCGGACTCCTACAAGGCGGCCGTCGACTATCTGCGCCGCGGCGAACTGGTCGGGGTGTATCCCGAGGCGACCATCAGCCGCAGCTTCGAGATCAAGGAATTCAAATCGGGTGCCGCCCGGATGGCCGTCGAGGCCGGGGTCCCGATCATCCCGATGACGATCTGGGGTGCGCAGCGAGTCTGGACCAAGGGCCATCCGAAACGCCTGGGCCGCACCAACACCCCCATTTCGATCGCCGTCGGCAAACCCATCTTCCCGCCCGCGGAGGCGGACGAGAAGGCGGTCGCCGAACTCACCGAGACCGTGCGCGCGACCATGCAGGACATGCTGCTCGGCCTGCAGAAGGACTACCCGCACGAGCCCGGCGCATACTGGGTTCCGGCCCGCTTGGGCGGCGGCGCACCGACACGGGAGGAAGCCGACGCGATGGACGCGGCCGAGGCCAAGGCGAAGGCGGAGGCGCGCGCGGCACGTCGCGCCGCCGAAACGGGAGATGCCGACGCCTGACGGCAGGGTCGGCCCGGCAGTACCAGGAGTGTCACCGATGACGCGAGAACCCGTTTTCGACGTCCTCACCGGATTGGTCCGCGCCATCTTCTGGGCACAGGGACTGAAGATCCACATCGTCGGCGGCGAGCACATCCCGCGTACCGGCGGTGCGGTCCTGGCCGTCAATCACACGGCCTACCTGGACTTCATGGAGGTCGGACTGGTCGGCCGCGAATCGGGCCGCAACGTCCGCTACATGATGAAGGCCGAACTCGAACACGGCATCGTCGGCTGGCTCATGAAGCAGTGCAAGGCGATCGGCGTCGACCGCACCGCCGGCGCCGAGTCCTACGCCCGCGCCGTCACCGCGCTGCGCGAGGGCGAAATCGTCGTCGTCTACCCCGAAGCCACCATCAGCCGCAGCTTCGAACTGAAGGAATTCAAATCCGGCGCCGCCCGCATGGCGATCGAAGCCGCCGTCCCCATCGTCCCCATGACGATCTGGGGCGCCCAACGCGTCTGGACCAAAGACATCCCGAAACAACTGGGCCGCCACAACTTCCCGATCCACATCCAGGTAGGCGACCCCATAGCCCCCGTCGACCACGCCGACGACCTCACCGCCGCCCTGCGCTCCAGCATGGAGAAACTGCTCGACGCAGCGCAACGGGACTACGACATGCCCCCGGGCGCCCGCTGGGTCCCGGCCCGTCTGGGCGGTACCGCACCGACATTGGAGCAGGCGAAGGTCCTGGAACGCGAGGAGATGGAACGCCGCGCCGCCGCGAAAGCCAAACGCGCACAAGGGTGAAGACGCCGCGACGCGAAGCGATCCGACGCTTCGACAGTGCTGTGAACATCCATGTTCGCTTCCGGGGCTATGGGCTCAGGATGCAAACATCGTGATGTCGTCCAGCGCATCCTCCGCTCGCCCCGCCGTCGCACGGTCGTCCAGGAGAACTCGCAGGGCAGGAACGACACGCTCTTTGTCTATTGAGCCGTGTAAACGGGCGAGATGTCCGAGCGCTGTCGCGGCGACGGCGCGGATTCGCCAGTCCGAGTTGGCAAGCAGCTCCAGTGCTCGGTCGGTCACCCATGCGGAGTCGGAGTCGTGCAGTGCCAACCGGAGGATGGCTTCACCGGCCCGCTCCGATACACCCGAGTTGATCATGTCCAGTGCGGTAGCTCGGTCGATAGGGTCCAGCCGTTGGTAAATGGTCATCGCGGTCTGCCTTTTCTGTCGACGATACCTGCGTTCACGAGAGCGTTCTGCATGTCTGGGCTGAGCTGATCCCAGCTTCGCTGATGTCCGTGATAAATGCCCGATTCGGGATATGTTTCGTCGAAGACATCGAATTCTCCGGTGTCGGGGTCGAATCCGACTCGCCGGCTCGTTGTGGGCTTGATAAGCACCGACTCTTCCAATGTTTCCTGACCGTGAGTCGGTTCTGGTGCGGCGTTGCCGCGCTGGTTTTTTCCATGCTTCGGCGACTTTTCATAAGTTAGCGCACCCGGTTTGTCACCGAAGGCAATCTCGGCGCGTGTTGCGATAATGACCGAGAGCCTGTCGACGGCCTGATTGAGCCCGTCGGTCGGAACGCTGTTGAACGCGTCGACGAACCCCTTCGAATTGGCGTCGAGGGCCGGCAAGCCGAGAACAATCGGCATGGTGCTCGCCCGGTAGGCTCTTTGGATTGCGTTGATGGTGCCCTCGACGGGAACACGGTTGCCGCGCGCCGCTACGCTTACTGCGAGGCCGACGTCGAACAGACGTCCTGACCTGCCATATTGCGCACGGGCTTCGACGCCTACATTCCCTTCGCTCAGATTGATCTCGTCGGCGCAGGCTGTGGCCAATGTCGTAGTTGCTTCGTAATAGTCGTTGATCGGCGAAGCCAGGCGTCCGGCGGCCAGTGAGACAGTTTGAGTGCTGTGTGTAAATCGTTCAAGCGATGCTGTATCTCGTATCTGTGAGAACTGTCGTCCATATCGATAAAGAGGTCCGAGATCAGCATGATCCGGTAGAGGGTTTCGGATATCGCACTATTATCGGCAAAGGCCGTCCACGTATTGTAAGCCTTCTGCAATTTATCTGCGTCGCCGTTGGGGATTCTGCCGAAGGATTTGACGACCTTCCGGAAAAGGTCATCGAAGAACTCTTTCGCCCCCCCATTGTCGCCGAATCCTATCCCAGTACCGTGGGTCGAATTCGGCAAGGCCACCTTGTATTCACCGACCTGACTGATATCCGGTTGTGGTGGGGGCGGGCTCGACTTGTTGGTGATGCCCCAGTTGTACCCTTGGGCGTACAAGACAGCTCCGTAGTTGGTCAGCGCGTTGGCAAGACTGGCGCAGGCCTGCAACGTACCGCGGGCCGCCTCGTCGTATGCCTGTCCCCATTGCATGCAGCCGGGAGCATCTCCGGCCATTCCGGACCACTGCGCTTCGGCCGCTTCGTGGACCGGTTTGTCTGCGGCGCGGAGACTTACGGCCAACTCCCGGCACTTGGTTCCCGCCGTGTAGTACGTCTCCCAGTCGACGATCACCGCTGCCCGCTCTGCAGCATTCGCCAGTTGAGCTCGAGCGCGCGCGAGTAAGCAGAATGCGCCTGTCTGGCGGCGTCGCTCATATCCTTGACGCCTTCCACGAGTTCCTTCGCTCCGCTGATCCATTCACGGTGTGCATCGTCGTAGGCGCGGGCGGCCACGCCCTCCCAGCCGGTGCCCTGCAAACTCGCCACTCGCTGTTCGATATCCGACAAGTGGTCCTCGATGAAACCGGCCAGTCCGGACAGGCGGGAGACGATGTGGTCCAGCTGTTCGAGGTCTCCGAGAATCGCGACGCCACAGTCAGGTCCAATCCAGTCTCGGGATGTTCAGAGCCGCAGCACTGTTCGCGTCGACCGACTGGAACATCTCCGCGGTAACGCCGAGTTTTTCGGCCAACGAGGCGAGGGCTCGGAAGATCTGGCGCCCACCCGCGTGGACCTCTGTCCAGCCTTGGGAGAACTCGTCGGCGTAGTCGCCCGTCCAGCTGTCGGTCAGCATGTCCTCGACGTCTTTCGCTGCGGAATCCAATGCATTGTGCAGTGTTTCGGCCAAGCCGTAGATGTAGACGCCCACATCGCGCACCTGTTCGGGCACGACCGAGAAGCTATGCCCAGGACTCGACGAATTTCCCCCACTGTCGCTCACTTCCCGATGGTATGCCAGGGCCTATCGGTGGTCCAGACGATGCGACTGTGGTGATCTCTCAACTCGGATCCGACCCCCGGATGGCGGCGAACCAGGTGGCGGTGGCGGCCGCTACCACGGTGGCGCCGGCGAAGGCGGGGAGGCCGCCGCCGGCGACGTATATCCAGAACAGGCCGGCGAAGGGGGCTACGACGGCGAATTGGGCGTCGAGGAGGAGGCGTCGGCCGAGGCGGGTGGCCGCGGCGGCGTGGGCCGGGCCGTCGGGGTCGGGGCGGGTCGGGTTGTCGATCAGGCGGCCCTGCGGTTCGGAGTCGCGGGCCGCGCCGGAGGCGAACAGGCGGTGGCCGTGTACGACGACGGCGGCGTCACAGTCGGCCTCGGATTCCGTGAGGACGACCAGTGACGGATCGAAATAGACCGGCAGCCAATGGGTTCGGCCGCCGGAGCTCAGTTCCAGCCACGATCGGCTGACCAACCGGTTCTGCTGGCGTACCCGCTTCACCCGGAACGTCCCGGCCGGAATCGTGCGCCACGGAACCACCCCGAACCCCACCGCGAGACGAAACCCGCTGTACAGCAGCACAATCAACCCCACCGCCGCCAGCATGGCCAGCTGTTCCGAATCGGCGAACGGCGCCCAGGCGATGCAGATCACCAGGGCGCCGATCGTGGTGAGAACCGGATAGGCCAGGGGATGGCCGGTACCGGAAATCACTTCAGGTAGCCGACTTTCGTCCAATCCAGAGTGGCCAGGCCGCGCGCCCCGTAGTTGGCGAGGTTGGACCGGGCCGCGACGATGCCGGGCGACTGCAGCAGCGGGAGGGAATGCCCCTCGGCGAAGATCTGGCGGTCGACCTGATTGGCCAGATCGATGGCCTTGCCCGGATCCAGTTCCGAGACGGTCTTCTCGATCAGATCGTTGAGTTCCGGGGAACCGATATGGCCGTAGTTGCCCTGCCAATTGTTCGGGTCGTATCCCCAGATCTGGTTGATGCTGCCCAGGGGGAACGGGTCACCCACCCAGGAGAACTGCGCCAGATCGAAATCGCCCTTCTGGAACACATTGGTGAACAAGCCCTGTCCCGGCCGTGTGTCGATGGTGAGTTTCACCCCGATCTTGGCGAGGTTCTGCTGCATGATCTGCGCCAGCTGCACCCAGGACGGATCGTTGTACATCACATCGCGGATCTCGAGTCTGCGGCCGTCCTTCACGCGCACGTCGCCCTGCAATTTCCAGCCCAGGGCGTCGAGTTCGCGGGCGGCGGCATCGGGGTCGTAGGGCAGGGCGTTGTCCTGATAACCCTTCTGCCCCTCCAGGTAGATGTGATTGTTCAGCGGTTTGGGTTCGGCGACCAGACCGTTCTGAATCGCGTTCGCGATGCCCTGCCGATCGATGGCCTTCGAAACGGCTACCCGAACCTTGGGATCCTCGAGAATCGAGCCGGGAGCGCCGTTGAAGGTCAGATGCGACCACTGCAGCGCCGGTGCCCGGCGGATGGACACATTCGGAACCCCCTGAGCCGTCACCAAATCGCCACGGCTACCGATTCCGATCGCGTCGAGTTCATCGTTCTGCAGTGCGGGCACCAGTGCGGCCGAATCGAGCACGCTGAAATTGACGGTATCGAGTTTCGGCGTCGCCCCCCACCATTTCGGGTTGCGTCCCAGCGTGATCCGCCCCTGAGTCCGGTCGGTGGATTGGACGGCGAACGGTCCGGCCGTCACCTTGATGCCGTCGACGAGGCTCTTGTTGAACGCCTCCGGATTCGAGGTCACCGACTTCGGGTACAGCATGCTGTTGCCGGAGAATTGGCCCTGCCATTCACCGAAGTGCTTGCTGAAGGTCAGCACCGCCTGGCGATCGTCGACGCCGCGCTCGACCTTCGCGACCCGATCGAAGCCCATGTTGTTGGCGATCAGGTACTCCGGGTTGCGGCCACTCAGCGCCTCGGCCTGCGAGGCGATGTCCTCCCAGGTGATCGGCGTCCCGTCCGTCCACACCGCCTTCGGGTTGATGGTGTAGGTGACGGTCTGCGGATCGGTGCCGGTCAACTCGACATTGGTGAAGTAGTCGGTGTTGAGGTGGGTGCCACCGGCGGCATCGATGGTGAATGCCTGCGGCAGCATCGGCCGCTCCACCGCGGTGATGTCGTAGTTGTTGCCGTCGATCTGGAGAGTGTTCCAGTTCGGCGGGAATTCCGAGATCGCCAACCGCAGGCTGCCGCCGTCGCGAAGGTCGGCGACGTCGTGCGGATTGATGTCGTTGGTCGTGCCGAGAGCGGAGCTCCCGGTCCCGGTCGTGGAGCCCGAACACCCCGACAGCAGCAGTCCGCACGCGACCGCCGGGATCGCGAGCCGGGTTATTGTCGAACGAATCCGCATGGTCTCGTTCTCCTTTCGTCGGGACGGGCGGCTAACTTACGAAGCCGATCTTGGTGTAGTCGTAGGAGGCCAGGCCCGGAGCGCCGTAGTTGGCGACGGTGGTGCGCACGCCGTAGTTGCCGGGGTCCTGGGTGAGCGGCAGCGAGAAACCCTCTTCGAAAACCTTGCGGTCCACCTGATTCGCCAGGTCGATCGCCTTCTTCGGGTCCAACTCGTTGAGAGTCTGCTCGATCAGCGCATTCAGTTCGTCGGAACCGATGCGGCCGAAATTGCTCTGCTCGTCGTCGGGGTGGTACGCGTAGATCTGCGGAATGCTGCCGAACGGGAATGCGTCACCCGAGAACTGGAACTGGGCGATGTCGAAATCACCGGGGATCATCGCATCGCTGAAGAATCCCTGGCGTTGCCGGGTGGCGATGATCAGCTTCACGCCGACCTTCGCGAGATCACCCTGGACGATCTGCGCGACCCGGACCCAGGTGGGGTCGTTGTACATCACATCGCGAATCTCGAGGCGGCGGCCGTCCTTGACCCGCACATCGCCCTGCTGTTTCCAGCCCAATGCATCGAGCTCGCGCGCGGCGGCCGCGGGATCGAAGGGCAGGCTGTTGTCCTGATAGCCCTCTTGGCCCTGGACGAAAATGTGATTGTTCAACGGCTTCGGGTTCGACACCAGGCCGTTTTCGATCGCATTCGCGATGCCCTGCCGGTCGACGGCCTTCGAAACAGCCACGCGCAGCGCGGGATCGGCCAGTATCGAACCGGGCGAGCCGTTGAAGGTGATGTGCCGCCACAGATTTCCCGGGGCGTGGCGTACGACCAGTTCGGCACTGCTGCGCACGGTCGCCAGATCCTCGATGGAGTTCAGGCGCGCGGCGTCGAGTTCGTTGTTCTGCAGAGCCGCCGCATATGCGGCCTGATCCATCACACTGAAGGTGATGGTGTCCAGTTTCGGAGTGTCACCCCACCATTTGGGATTGCGGCTCAGCACGATTCGGCCCTGCGTGCGGTCGGTGGAGCGGATCACGAACGGCCCGGAGGTCAGCGTGATGCCCTCGGCGAGCGCGCGATTGAACGTATCCGGATCGGCGGTGACCGACTTCGGATACAGCATCGCGTTTCCGGCGAACTGACCGCGCCAATCCGCGTAATGCTGCTTGAAGGTGAGCACGGCCTGCCGGTCGTCGATCCCGCGTTCCACCTTCTCGACCCGATCGAACCCGTTGTTGATCGCGATCAGATAGCGTTTGTCCACACTCGACAGCGCATGGGCTTCGGAGGCGATGTCCTCCCAGGTGATCGGTGATCCGTCACTCCACACCGCCTTGGGGTTGATGGTGTAGGTGACCTGCTGCGGATCGGTGCCGGTGAGCTGGATGTCGGTGAAATAGTCTTTGTTGATCGTCAATTGGCCGGTCGCGTCGATCAGGTATGACCGCGGCATCAACGGCCACACCACCTCGCCGGTCTCCAACTCGTTGCCGTCGATGGACAGGGTGTTCCAATTGGCCGGATATCCGCTGATCGCCAACCGTAGGTTGCCGCCTTCGCGCACCGCGTCGCGCGGCTGCGGATTGATGTCGTTGGCGGATCCGAGTGCGGCGGGACCGTTCGTGGTGTCCACGGATGCGCAGGCGGCGAGCGCGACAGCCAGCCCAGCCGCCACCACGACGGCGGTCATACGTAGTGCCCGCGAACGTATCCTCACGACGAACTCCTAGCGTGCGACGACCGGAAGGGGCACCGCGTCGATCAGCGCGCGGGTGTACTCGTGCTGCGGCGCCGCGAAGATCTGCTCGGCCGGCCCGGATTCGACGATCTTGCCGCGATACATGACCGCGATATCGTGCGCGAGATTGCGGACCACCGAAAGGTCGTGGGAGACGAACAGATACGACAGACCGCGTTCGGCCTGCAGATCCCGCAGGAGGTTCAGCACTCCGGCCTGAATGGACACGTCGAGCGAGGACACCGGCTCGTCGAGCACCAGCATGTCCGGATCCAGCGCCATCGCCCGCGCGATATTGATGCGCTGCTTCTGCCCACCGGAGAAATCGGCCGGATAGCGGTCGGCGTGTTCGGCGCGCAGTCCGACCTGCTTCAGCAATTCCGGTACCCGCTTGCGGATCTCGTCGCGGGACCGGCCGTCGACCCGCAACGGTTCGGCCAGGGCGTCGAAGATCGGCAGGCGCGGATCCAGCGAGGAGGACGGATCCTGGAAGACGATCTGCAACCTGCGGCGGATATCGCGTTTGCGCTGCTTGCTCAGCGTCGCGACATCTGCCCCGAAGACCTCGATCGTGCCCGCCTCGGGTTGGGCGAGGTCCATGATCTGGCTCAGCGTCGTCGATTTCCCGGATCCGGATTCGCCGACGAGTGCGAGCGTGCGTCCCTTACGCACCGCGAAATCGATACCGTCGACCGCGCGCACCTCACCGGTGCGCCGTTTGAAGACGACACCGGAGGTGACCGGGAAGGTCTTGGTCAGACCCGAAACCCGCAGCACCACATCGGAATCGACGGGTTCCGCCGCGGCCACGCTGTCGGTGTCGTGGCGGTAGGCGGCGAACAGTTCCGCGGTCCCCACTTCGGCGGTGCGGATGCAGGCGGCCCGGTGCGCGGGCGCGGTTTCCTGCAGCGGCGGCTCCGCGGCCAGGCAGTCGTCGATCGAGACCGGGCAGCGCGGCGCGAAGGGACAGCCCGGCGGCAGCGCGTGCATGGGCGGGGGAGCGCCGACGATCGGGATGAGCGGCGCGCGGGCCGGACCGTCCATCCGCGGGATGGAACCGAGCAGGCCGACGGTGTAGGGCATCCGCGGTGAGTTGAACAGCTCTGCGGCCGGGGCGTTCTCGACGATTCGCCCCGCGTACATCACGGCCACGCGGTCGGCCAGTGTGGCCGCGATCCCCATGTCGTGGGTGATCATGATGACGCCGGCGCCGGTGATGTCGCGGGCCTTGCGCAGCAGGTCGAGGATCTGCGCCTGCACCGTCACATCCAGGGCGGTGGTCGGTTCGTCGCAGATGATCAGTTCCGGATCGTTGGCGATCGCCATCGCGATCACCACGCGCTGGCGCATACCGCCGGAGAATTCGTGCGGAAAAGCCTTGGCACGCACCGCCGGTTCGGGGATGCCGACCAGATCGAGCAGTTCCACCGCCCGGTCCGCGGCCTGCGACTTGCTCATCTTCTTGTGCGCGACCAGCGCTTCGGCGATCTGATCGCCGACCCGGTAGACCGGGGTGAGCGCCGAGAGCGGGTCCTGGAAGACCATGCTGACCCGCGTGCCCCGCAGCGCCGAGAGCTGTTTGTCGCCCATGCCGAGTAATTCCCTGCCGCGCAGGCGAATCGAGCCGCGAATGCGGGCCTGATCGGGCAGCAACCCCATCACGGCCAGCGAGGACACCGATTTACCGGAACCCGACTCGCCGACGATGGCCAGCACCTCACCGTCGGCGACGGTGTAGTTGACGCCGCGCACGGCGTCGATGCGGCCCTCCTCGCCGGGGAAGGACACATGCAGGTCCGACACTTCCAGCAGGGGCGCGGTCGTAGCGCGGCGCGAGTCCGCGCGGTCGGCGGATTCGGTGGTGCGATCGGTCATGCCGCTTCAATCCTCTTGTCCGACTGCTCATCCGGACCGGCACCGGAGGTCCGCGCCGACTTTCCGCGCGGCGCCTTGTCCCGCTTGCCGGCCTTGCGGCCCGCCCGCGCCCTCTTGGAACTCGGGTCGAAGGCATCCCGCAGGCCGTCGCCGACGAGGTTGGCGCACAGCACGATCGCGATCAGGAAACCACCCGGGAACAGGAACAACCACGGGAAGGTCAGCGCCGACTTGGTGCCGAAGGCGATCAGCGAGCCCAGTGACACGTCCGGCGGTTGCACGCCGAATCCGAGGAAGCTCAAACCGGTTTCGGACATGATCGCCGCGCCGACCGCGAGGGTGGTGTCGATGATCAGGATGGACGCGATATTCGGCACGATATGGGTCACGATCACCGAACGCGTCGACGCGCCCATGTACCGTGCCGCTCGGACGAATTCGCGTTCCCGCAGGCTCATCGTCAATCCGCGCACGATGCGGGCGCTGATCATCCAGCTGAATCCGGCCAGCAGCACGATCAGCAACAGGATCGAACTGCTGCCCTTGGTGCGCGGCGCGAAGATCGCGATGATGATGAAACTGGGCACCACCAGCAGCAGATCGACCAGCCACATGATCGCCCGGTCGGTCCAGCCACCGAGCAGACCCGCGATCGACCCCGCGGTGACCGCGATCAGCGAGGTCAGCACCGCCACGCAGATGCCGATGATCAGCGATTTCTGCAACCCGTGCAGGGTCTGGGCCAGCATGTCCTGGCCGATCTCGTTGGTGCCGAACAAATGTTGCGGCGAGGGTGGCTGCAACAGCGCGTACGGGTCGCGCTCCTGATAGTCGTAGGACAGCAACGGTGGTATCGCGAAGGCGCCGATCAGCATGATGATCAGCACGGCCGCACCGACCAGGGCCGGCTTGTTGCGGAGGAACCTGCGCCACACCAGCTTTCGGCGCCCGGCCGCCGCGGGCTCCGGCGCACCCTGCGCGATGATCTCGGTTTCGGTCACAGTCCAGCCCCGATCATCCGACCCGCACCCGCGGATCCAGAATCGCATACACGATGTCGGACAGCAGGCCCGATACCAGCACCACGAATCCCGCGAACACCGTGACGGTCACCACGATGTAGATGTCCTGCGCATTGATCGCGTCGACCAGCCATTCACCGACGCCGTGCCATCCGAAGATCTTCTCGGTGAAGGTGGCGCCGGTGATCAGCGCGCCGAGACTGTAGGCGAACAGGGTCGCCATCGGAATCAGCGCGGTGCGCAGACCGTGTTTGTAGAGTGCGCGGCGCCGGGTGAGTCCCTTCGCCCGCGCGGTGCGGATGAAATCGCTCTGCAGCACATCCAGCATGGCGTTGCGCTGATAGCGGCTGTAACCGGCCATCGCGCCCAGGGCGAGGCCGAGGGTCGGGACGATCATGTGCTGTAACCGGTCGACGAACTGATTCCACACCCCGTGCACGGCATTGGCCGACGTTTCGCCGGTATACAGGAATATCTGCTGACCGGTGGCCGAATTGATTTCCAGCGCACCGTATTTCAGTAGCGTGGCCAACAGGAATACGGGCGTGCTGAGCACCAGCAGGGAAATAATCGTCGTGAAGTAATCGGTGAAGCGATATTGCCGGATCGCCCCGGCCGCGCCGATCAGCACACCGAGGACCGTTCCGACGACCGAGCCCACGATCAGCAACCGCAGACTGACCCCGATCCGGCGCGGCAGTTCCTGACTGACCGGCTGCCCCGTCAGCGTCGTGCCGAAGTCGCCGTGCACCACGCCGCCGACCCAGGTGAGGTAGCGCTGCGGGATGGGCTGGTCGAGATGCAGTTCGTGGGCTTTGGCATCGATCACCGACTGCGGCGGTCGCGGATTGCGCTGTTCGAGGCTGTCCAGCGGGCGAAATGTCAGCGACGCCAGACTGAAGGCCAGGAACGACGCCAGCGCCAGCAGCACGACATAGTTGAGCGCACGTCGTAGCAGAAAGCCGGTCATCGGTCCCCTCGGGTCGGTTACTAGCCCCTGATCATAGGGAATGGTCTCGAGTCCACCGGTGACATCGTGCACCACTTCCGGCCCGCTCGCAGGCGGGGCGCGGGCAAACGATTACAGCCGGGCCGCAATTTCGGGCAGGATGGAATAGGTGACGCGTCTGCCGAAGCCGAAGATGGTGGCCACCGATGTCGATGGCACGCTGCTCGACGAATGGGAACGGGTGACGCCGCGCACCCGTACCGCAGTGGCCGCGCTGATCGCCGACGGCGTGCCGTTCGTGCTGGCCACGGGCCGTCCGCCGCGTTGGATCGATCCGGTGATCGAGGGGCTCGGCTTTCCTCCGCTGTGCGTCTGCGGCAACGGCGCGGTGATCTACGACAGTGCCGCCGACCGCATCCTGCACACCAGCACGCTGGATGTGGAGAGTCTGGCGTGGATCGCCGACCTCGCCGAGCGGGTGCTGCCCGGCTGCGGACTGGCCGCCGAGCGCGTCGGTTCCAGCGCGCACGATGCCGCGACGCCGCAATTCGTCAGCTCCCCCGAGTACGAACACGCCTGGCTGAATCCCGACGACACCCAGGTGTCGCGGCAGGAGGTCATCTCGGCGCCGGCGATCAAGATGCTGATCCGGCTGCGCGGGACGCCCAGCGCGCAGATGCAGTCGGCCCTGGAACCCCACCTGGCCGGACGCGCCGACATCACCTATTCCACCAACAACGGGCTCATCGAACTGTCCGCGCCCGGTATCACCAAGGCCGCCGGCTTGAGCGTGGTCGCCGAGCGGCTCGGGGTCGACCCGGCGGCGATCCTCGCCTTCGGCGATATGCCCAACGATGTGCCGATGCTCCGCATGGCCGGCCACGGCGTGGCGATGGGCAACGCCCACCCCGAAGCCCAGGCCGCCGCCGACGAGATCACCGCCTCCAATGCGGAGGACGGCGTGGCGCGAGTGCTCGAGCGCTGGTGGGAGAGCTAGGGGGCGTCCGTCGGTTGGCTTGGTCCTGAACTGATCGTGCAAACCTCGCCGTTTCGAGCAGGTTTCGCGCATTCGGATGGAGGTTTGCACGAAAAATTCGGGGTGCTGCGACCTCTCGGCACCACCCCTCAGCCCGCAGGCGCCTCCGGCGCCGCCGCAGCGGACTCGGGTGTTGCTCCGTGCAGCGCCCCCTCTTGTGTGGGTACGGCCGGGTTCGGCGCTTCGGGTGCGGGGGCCGCCGGTGCTTGCGCATCCGGTGCGGGGGGTGCTTGCGGATCTGAAGGTCCCGCGTCCGGAACCGCCTGCGGGGCCGGGGCGTCCGCGGCGGGCAGTGCCTGCGGAATCGGCTCGCCGGCCGGGCCCGGTTGTGCCCCACCGTGTTTCAGCAGGGTGGTGACCACACCGGTGGCGGTGTCGAGGATCAACGAGCCGAGCCGGAAATCGGCCCGCCGGCCGCCGGGAACCGGATACGGGTTGCGCAGCGGCGTTCCGAGCGCTCCGGATTCGGCGCCGAGCTGGACGAAGCGGTCGAGGATCTGGCCGGCCAGTTCGACGATCGATCCGTCGGGCGCCGCGTAGACGTACCCGTTGACGAATGTGGCGGACTGGCCGCCGTCCCCGGTCGGGGTCGGTTCGGAGGATGCGGCACCGAGGCGTCCGTCCGGACCGCCCTGTCCCGCCCAGTAGGTGGCGATGGCGTTCTTGTCGACCATGCTCAGCAGGTGCGTGGTCAGATTCGCCAGAGCCGCCAGATCCGCGTGCGCCCGTTGGTCTTTCGGAGCCTGATCTTTCGGAGCCTGGTCTTTCGGGGCCGCGGGTGCGGTGCCGGCGGCGACCCCCGCGGCGATCTCGCGGATCCGGTCCATGCGCGCGTAGGCGGCGTCGCCGGGACAGGTGGTGTTGCCGACGTCGCGATGTGCGAACACGATCGGCAGGTCCACCGCCGCACCCTCGGCGTACGGGGTGTAGTCGGTGCCCTCGGAGTACATGGTGGTGTGGCCCTCGGGGTCCAGTCCCGCGATCTTGGCCCGCCAGCCGACGAACTGCCCGGTGGCCTGGAGTTGGGCGTCGCTGGGCGGTTGGGTCTCGAAATCGCCCATCATCGCCACGCCCGCGGTGTTCTCGTTGAAACCACCGGCGTGCGCGCCCTCGACCGGGCGGTCCAGGCCGCCGTAGCGGCCCTCGAAGATCTGGCCGTACTTGTCGACCAGCGCGTTGTAGCCGATATCGCACCAGCCCAGCGTCTTGGCGTGATACGCGTAGATCGCGCGGACGATGCCGGCGGATTCGGCCTTGCTGTAGTCGTTGCGACCGGCGGTGTGGTGCACGGTGATTCCGCCCAGCCCGTCGTCGTAGGTGGGTTCCTCGCAGCGCAGCGATTCGTCGGCGCCCCACTGCGCGCGGCTGATCACCTTCGGCCCGCCGCCCGGCAGCGGTGCGGCGACCGACGTCAGATTGTCGTCGATCGCGCCGCGGCCGGGATCGATCAGCACCGCGGACAGTTGCGACGCGGCCTGCTGCGCCCGATCGTCGGAGCGTCCGGCGTCCGGCGCGATCGCCCTGTGGGTGGTGAGTATCTGAACAGCCTTGGTCTCGCCGACATAGATCGGTTCGGTACCGGTCCGGGCCGGGGCGGCCGCGTGATCGCTGCGACCGGTGTCGACCCGATCGGTCGGGAACCACGGGCCCCAGGTGCCGTCGGCCTGCTGGGCGCGAATCAGGGAGGTGGTGTCGGCCAGTTCCTTCGCGGTCAGCGCGACCATGCTGAAGGGCGTGTCCCGGGTCAGTTCCTTGACTTCCGCACCGACCTGATCGGCCATATCCGGTGGTACGGCACCGGGGGACAGGGCGGGAGCGGCCGGGTCGGTGCCCGGAATCTGTGCGGGGTCGAGCGGGGCGGCGATGAAGCCGGGGCCGGCGTGTGCGGGGGTCGCGGCCGGGGCGGGAGCCTGCGGGGTGACCGGTCCGGCGTACGGCGTCGGACTCGGTGTGGTGGTCGTTCGATCACCGAATTGGGGTAGCGGAATCTCGCTGGGTAGCTGCACGCCCGGTGGGGCGGGTAGGCCGGGCGGCACGGGAATCGACTTCGGCAGCGGGAGCTTCCGCAGGTCGGACAGCCGCAGATCGGGCAGGTTCAGCCCGGTGAGTTCGCGCAGCGGCAACACGATGTCGGGGGCGGACGCCAAGGCCACCTCGGCGAGTTGCGCGGGTATCGCGGCGAGATCGCTATCACCTGCTGGGCGATAGCCGGAAGAGTCGTGCAGTGTCAGCGTCGCGAGTGGGGCGGCAACCGCGAGAGTCGCGACCACGGGCAGGACGACGGAACGTTTCGGGCGGCGGTACGGCACGAGCATCTCCCATTCAGGTAGAACCGGTGACCGTCAGCGTGGAACTGGGTGGCGCGCGGGGTTGATTCCTGACGGATCGATGGTCACACTAGTCCCAAATGCCACATATCTAAACCTTTGGTTGAGGATTAGGCATAGGATAGCTCGAATGTAACTTTCCAGTAGCTACGCACAGTCGGGACATGCCGAGCGAGCGGTGCGTTCGATCGACCACCCGGCTCGCCGAACCCGTTGGGAGGCACGATGGCTCACCGTCGCCCGAGTGCGCGCCGCGACGCCCGACGGCCGCTGTCCGCACACCACAGGAGGGTTCGATGACCCGGACCGAAGCCGCCCCCACCGGCGCCGCGCCGCCGCCGGATCGCTCGGACAGCGCACCGGTGGACGGGGTGGTCGCCGGATTCCGGAGCCGGCTCCGGCGTCGGCACGGTGAACTGCTGCGTCGTCGGCACATCCGGCGCGCAGCGCTGCTCGGATTGCTCGTGGTCCCGGTGACCGGCGGGATCGTCGTCGCCTTCGCGGTGCCGATGTTCGGTTCCGGCACTCGCAACGCCGCCTATCAGGCGGCCGCGGGTCCCGGACACGGGCGCGGGATGAGCCAGGTCGGCGCGTTCGACCAGGCCACCGCGGGCGCGACGGCCGACGGCATCCTGGCGCACTACTATCCGGGCGCCCAGCTCGGGACGATCGAGCCGACCACGGTGCGGGTACGGCTCACCGTCTACGACAACGAAACGCTCGACGTGTACTCCGATTCCGGGCTGACCGTCGCCGGCCGGCGGGTGGTGGCGGGACAGGCCGCGCACCTGACCCCGACGCCCGACGGCGGCGCGAACGTCGTGGTGACCATCGGTTGTGACGGTGATGTGCTGTGGCAGGGTTCCACCGACGACCCGTGGGCCTACCCTGCCGACGCCGGTCCCGACCGGCCCGAGGCCGAACATCTGAAGGTGTGCGACGGATCGAGTTTCCGTGGGGCACTGGGGGTTACGCAGGACGGCGGTCACCCGGCGACGGTGAACCAGCTCGACGTCGAGGACTATCTGCTCGGTGTGGTCCCGGCCGAGATGGAGGCCGACTGGGCCGACAAGGGTGGTGCGGAAGCGTTGCGGGCACAGGCGATCGCGGCCCGCTCGTACGCTCTGGCCGAACACCGCTACCCGTATGCCCAGACCTGCGACACCACCGACTGCCAGATGTATCCCGGCACCGACAAGGAGGATCCGCGCACGGCCGACGCGGTCCACGCCACCGCGGGCCAGGTCCTCCTGCGCGACGGCCACATCCTGCGCACGGAGTATTCGGCGGCGCCCGGCGGCGGGCAGCCGATCGACATCGCCACCCTCGAGGTCGGGCCGACGCCCGCCGAGCTGGAGGCCGCGCCGGCCGTGCCCGAAGCTCCGGCCGCACCCGCGCCGGCGGTACCCGAGCAAGCGGTTCGCGGTAATTCCGCCATCGATGTTAAGTATGCCGAAAGCGGCGGCGCGGCAGGGCCTTTGGGCGATCCGATGGGCCCGGAGTCGTTGCTGCCCGGCAAGGTCGGAACCTTCCGGCTGTACCAGGGTGGCGTCATCATCGCGACCCCGACCCTCGGCGCCCAGATCGTCGATTACGCCCGCCTGCTGCAGATCGCGCCGCAGGTGAGCCAGAGCGCGGGGGAGAACGCCGGAGCGCAGGCCGCGGCTCCCGGCGGGACGCACTCTCCGGGAACGGCGGCGACTCCCACCCCGCCACCGGCTCCTACCGGGCTGGAGGCGCGGACCGGCCCGGCGGACCCGGCCGGCACTCCGGCTGCCGCGACCGGCTCACCCGCCGACCCGCCCGCCGCGGGGATCGCGGCGCCCGACCACACGGCAACCGCACCGGCCGCCGCGGCTTCCCGACCCGAATAAGGGGGGACCGCTTCGCTCGCCGGACCGGCACAGCCGGGTGTGCCGTCGTCCCCGGCCGGAGCCGGGCGCGACGTGGGCCCACCCTCGCTCAACCCAGCGAGGTGTCGTCCAGTGATTCGGAGAGCCGGCGGAGCAGGTCGGCGAGTTGGTCCAGTTCGGTCCGGCTCATCCTCGACAGCAGGCGGATCTCGTTGTCGACGTGCAGTGGCATGACCTCGTCGATCACCTCACGGCCGTGGTCGGTCAGCTGGACGCGGATGGTCCGCCGGTCCTTCGCGTCGGGAACACGGCGGACCAGATCCTTGGCGGCCATGCGGTCGATGCGATTGGTGATCGCGCCCGAGGTCACCATGGTGGCTTTGATCAAGTCTCCGGCCGTGAGGCCGTCGGGCCCACCGGAGCGGCGCAGCGTGGACAGCACGTCGAATTCCCAGTATTCGAGTCCGTAGCGGGCGAAGAACTCCTTCATCTCACGCTCGAGCCGGCGGCCCATGCGCTTCAACCGGCCGATGACGTGGGTCGGCCAGACATCGAGGTCGGGGCGGACGCGACCCCAGTCCGCGACGATCCGGTCCACGGCGTCGCTCACGGCGCTCTCCTCCCATGCGAAACAGAATATCTCAACGTTCAGATACTTGACATCAAGACACTCTCTGGTGTCCGATTATCTCAACGTTGAGATTATCAATGAGGAGATACCGTCATGACACGTACCGCCGCCGCCCGCGGTTCGACTGCCGCGATCCTCGCGATCACCGGTCTGGCGCCGCTGGTGTGGGGGACGACGTACGCCGTCACCTCCGAATTCCTGCCGCCGGAGCGGCCGATGTTCACCGCGCTGATGCGCGCCCTCCCGGCCGGATTGGTGCTGCTGGGCGCCACCCGGGTGCTGCCGCGCGGCCGCTGGATCGGCCGTGCCGCCCTGCTCGGCGTGCTCAACATCGGCGCCTTCTTCCCGCTGCTGTTCCTCGCCGCGTACCGGCTGCCCGGCGGCGTGGCGGCCGTATTGGGTTCGGCCGCACCGCTGTTCGCGCTCGGCTTCGCGGCGGTGCTGTTGCGGGTGCGGCCGAGCGGTCGCAAGCTGCTCGCCGGAGCGATCGGCATGCTCGGGGTGGCGCTGGTGGTGCTGCGGGCGAATGCCTCCCTGGACACGATCGGTGTGCTGGCCGGGCTGGCGGGTGCGGCATCGATGGCCGCGGGAACCGTGCTGACCGGGCATTGGGGACGGCCCGAAGGTGTCGGCCCGCTGGCGTTCACCAGCTGGCAACTGACCGCCGGCGGCGTGGTGCTGCTGCCGTTGGCGCTGATCGCCGAGGGTGCGCCCCCCGCGCTGGACGCCTCGGCGATCGGCGGATACCTCTATCTCGGGGTGCTCGGCACCGCGGCCGCCTATGCCCTCTGGTTCCGCGGTCTGGCTCGGGTGCCGGCAACGTCCGTCGCCTTCCTCGGCCTGCTCAGTCCGCTCTCCGCGGCGGTGATCGGCTGGCTCGCGCTCGGCCAGTCGCTGACTCCGCTGCAGGTGCTGGGCATGGCGATCGCCCTGGGCGGCACGGTGCTGGGACAGGTGGGCGATCGGGCGCAGCCGCCGTCCGAGCACTCGGAGCCGCTCTCGCCGTCGGTCACCGACGCACCCGAACTCGCCGCCCCACGGCAACTTTCATCGATCGAGGAGTGAAAAACCATGCATATCACCGTTTTCGGCGCGGCGGGAATCGCGGGCAGCCGCATCGTGCGCGAGGCGCTGTCGCGCGGCCACGAGGTCACCGCCGTCGGACGCGGCGAGCGTTCGGACGATCTGCCCGCCGCGGCGAGCTTCCGCACCGCCGACGCCACCGATCCGGCCCAGGTGAAGGATGTCACCGCCGGTAGCGACGCGGTCATCAGCGCGACTCGGCCGCGACCCGGGCGCGAATACGAATTGGCGGACGTGGCCGCGGCACTGCTGGCGGGATTGCGCGGCACCGGAATCCGCCTGCTGGTCGTCGGCGGCGCGGGCGATCTGCTCGTGCCCGGCGCCGGCACGACCGTCATGCAACAGCCGGACTTCCCGCCGGACTGGCGTCCGATCGCCCTGGCCTGCCACGCGCAACGAGAGGTGTTCCACAGCGCGACAACCGATGTCGACTGGACCTATCTCAGCCCGCCCGCCCTGCTCGAGCCCGGTGAACGCCGCGGAACCTACCGCGTCGGCGCCGACGAACTGATCACCGACAGCACGGGCACCTCGCACATCTCGATGGAAGACCTCGCCGTCGCCCTCCTCGACGAGGCCGAACAGCAGCGCCACACCCGCACCCGCTTCACCGTCGGGTACTGAATCCCGGACCGAACACGTTCTCGGACATGGGTTCACCTCGTACCGACGGCGCCGGCAGGCGGTAGAGTGCCTGCCCGAGAGAAGGGGGAGCCGATGAGCTATCCGTACGGGCCCGGCTACGGGGGGAACGGCTATCCGCCGGCGGGCTACCCGCCCGGGTATCCGCCCGCGGGATATCCGGCGCCGGGTTATGCGCCCTACGGTTATCAGGAGCCGCGCCCGAGCGGGGGTGCGGCGATCACCGCGGGAGTCTTCGCACTCCTGCTGGCGCTGCTGGCCGCGTTCGGGATCATCGGATTGCTCAGCGCGGCCAGTAGTGTGAGCCACTCCTACGGCTCCTACCGTTCGCACAACAGCGGTTCGGCCGACATCTTCTACATCATGGCCGCGGTCGACGGCGTGATCGCGCTGCTGTGGGCCGTCGGCGGAATCATGCTGATGAACCACAAGAACGCCGGGCGGGTGATGCTGGTCGCACTGTCTTCGCTCGGACTGCTCGGTGGTCTCGCGGGGATCGTGATGTCGCTGGCCAACGGCGTGCCCGCGGCGTCGATCGGCGGAATCGTCGGACTGCTGTTCGCGGTGCTGATGTTGAGCCTGACGCTGTCCGGTTCGGCGAAGCGGTGGTGCGGCGTGGGCATGTCCGCCTATCCGCCCGTCGCGTACTACGGCCAGCCTCCGTATCCGTACTGAGAAGGCGGACGTGGCGTATCCGTATATGCAGCCCGCCTACGCCCCGCCGGCACCGAAGCCGGGCGGCGGAACGGCGATCACCGCGGGGGTATCGGCGCTGTTGCAGGGCATCGCGTTGACCGTGTTCTCCGTCCTCGGGGCGATCGCGACCCGCCAGGATCGCCGGAGCGGAGACGGCTCGACGGAGGATCTCGTCGCCTTGATCATCTTCGGCTCGCGGTCCTCGCTGTTTCTCGTCGGCGCGATACTTCTGCTGTGCCGGCGAAAGTCCGGACGATTCATCGTCGTCGCTGTGACCTCACTGGTGCTGCTGGTAGTCCCCGTTTTCCCGGTCGTCGCCGCGATCGGGGGCGGCGTCGAGAAGTCCGATGTGGTGGGGTTCGCTGTGATGCTCGCGCTCCTCTTCGCGGTCGAGCTCCCCACGCTCGTGTGCGCCGCGATGAGCTCGACCGGACGGTGGATCGCCGCCCGAACTGTGAAAACTCACGTTCCACCGGCCCCTGTATACCCCTATTACTGAATACCCCCCTGTTACCGAGTGACCGGACGACCGCGCCGGTGTCGTCTCCGCAGACACCCGGTCGCGTTCGCCGCATGCCTCCCGGCCGAGTCCACCGGGGGGCTCGGACGGCGGTTGTCGACCGGCCGGTGACCGTGCGGTAAACACTGTCCGGGCCTTCGCGGCGATATTCCGCTACCCGTCCCGGTCCGCGCACGGCCGTGACCACCATCCCCGCCGGCGAGACCTACGGCGTGCAGACGCGATGACCCGCTACGGCTACGCTGGGCTCCCGTGACCGTCGCAGCTCCCTACGATCTGATCGTCGTCGGCTCCGGATTCTTCGGGCTGACCGTTGCCGAACGCACCGCCAACCTGCTGGGTAAGCGGGTGCTCGTGATCGAGCGCCGCTACCACCTGGGCGGTAACGCGTATTCGGAGGCGGACCCGGAAACCGGAATCGAAATCCACAAATACGGTGCCCACCTGTTCCACACCTCCAACAAGCGAGTGTGGGATTACGTCAATCAGTTCACCGAGTTCACCGGTTACCAGCATCGGGTCTTCGCGATGCACAAGGGACAGGCCTACCAGTTCCCGATGGGTCTGGGGCTGATCTCGCAGTTCTTCGGACGTTATTTCGGTCCCGAGGAGGCGCGCGCGCTCATCGCGGAGCAGTCCGCCGAGATCGAGACCAAGGATGCCGCGAATCTCGAGGAAAAGGCGATTTCGCTGATCGGCCGCCCGCTCTACGAGGCGTTCGTCCGCGATTACACCGCCAAGCAGTGGCAGACCGACCCCAAGGAACTGCCCGCCGGCAATATCACCCGGCTGCCCGTGCGATACACCTTCGACAATCGCTATTTCAACGACACCTACGAGGGTCTGCCGGCCAACGGTTACACCGCCTGGCTGGAGAAGATGGCCGAATCGGATCTGATCGAGGTGCGCCTGAACACCGATTGGTTCGAGGTTCGCGACGAAATCCGCGCGCAGAATCCGGACGCGCCCGTCGTCTACACCGGCCCGCTGGACCGCTACTTCGACTACAGCGAGGGCGAACTGGGCTGGCGCACCATCGATTTCGAGACCGAAGTGCTCGAGACCGGCGACTTCCAGGGCACCTCGGTGATGAACTACAACGATGCCGATGTGCCGTTCACCCGCATCATCGAGCCGCGCCATTTCCACCCGGAGCGTGACAGCTATCCGGAGGACAAAACCGTGATCATGCGCGAATTCTCCCGCTTCGCGCAGTCCGGTGACGAGCCGTACTACCCGATCAACACCCCGGAGGACCGCGCCAAACTGCTCGCCTACCGCGAGCGGGCGAAGAACGAAACGGCCACGGCCAAGGTGATTTTCGGCGGACGTCTGGGCACATACCAGTATCTCGACATGCATATGGCCATCGGCAGCGCGCTGAGCACCTTCGACAACGTGCTGCGCCCGCATCTGGAATCCGGCGCACCGCTCACGGCCGGCGATTCCGAGTAATGTGCCACCGGCCCGTACCGCGGATGCAGGAAGTGAAATGACCGCACAAGTGACCCTCGAGGATATGAGCACCGAGACCCGCGCGAAATCCCTGCTGCAGCGCATCATTCTGCCTCGCCCCGGCGAGCCGCTGGATGTGCGGACGCTGTATCTGGAGGAATCGGCGACGAACGCTCGGCGCGCTCATGCTCCCACGCGCACCTCGCTCTCGATCGGCGCCGAATCCGAAGTGTCGTTCTGCACCTATTTCAATGCCGTGCCGGCCAGTTACTGGCGGCGCTGGACGATTCTGGAATCGGTGGTGCTGCGCCTGGAACTGTCCGGGCACGGCCGGGTGGACGTCTACCGCTCCAAGGCCGACGGCTCCCGAATCCATGTGCGCGGTAACGAATTCGCGACGACCACGGCGGGCCGTGAATCGATCACCGCACCGACCGATGTGACCACGGTCGAATTCGAGGTCGAGCTGGCGCCGTTCGAGGACGGCGGCTGGATCTGGTTCGACATCACCACCGATTCCGCGGTCGAATTGCGCAGCGGTGGTTGGTACGCGCCGATCGAGGCGCCCGGCGAGGGCAGCATCGCGGTGGGCATGCCGACCTTCAACCGGCCCACCGACTGTGTGAACACCCTCGCGGCCCTCGGCTCGGATCCGCTCGTGCTGGAGAAGATCGCGGCCGTGATCATTCCCGATCAGGGCAATCGCAAGGCCGTCGACGAACCCGGTTTCGCCGAGGCGGCCGCGATTCTCGGCGATCGGCTCGCGATTCACGATCAGCCGAATCTCGGCGGTTCCGGTGGTTACAGCCGCGTCATGTACGAGGCGCTGAAAACCACGGACGCGCAATACATCGTCTACATGGACGACGATATCGAGATCGAGCCGGACTGCATTCTGCGCGCACTGGCCTTCGCCCGTTTCTCCCGCACCCCCACGCTGGTGGGCGGGCAGATGCTGAATCTGCAGGAGCGCTCGCATCTGCACACCATGGGCGAGGTGGTCGACCGCGGTATCTGGATGTGGACCGCGGCGCCGAATGTGGAATACGACCACGATTTCTCGAAGTATCCGCTGCGCGACCGCGACAATTCCAAACTGCTGCACCGGCGCATCGATGTCGATTTCAACGGCTGGTGGACCTGTGTGATCCCGCGCGTGGTGGCCGAGCAGATCGGTCAGCCGCTGCCGCTGTTCCTGAAGTGGGACGACGTGGAATACGGCCTGCGCGCCCGCGCGGCCGGATATCCGACGGTCACGCTGCCGGGTGCGGCGGTCTGGCACATGGCGTGGAGCGACAAGGACGACGCCATCGACTGGCAGGCCTATTTCCACCTGCGCAACCGCCTGGTGGTCGCGGCCCTGCATCTCGGCAACGACGGCCGCCCGATGATCGTGAACACGGTCAAGGCGACGCTGAAACATCTGCTGTGCCTGGAATATTCGACGGTCGCCATTCAGAACCAGGCGATTCGCGATTTTCTCGCCGGGCCGGACAAGCTGTTCGAACTGCTGCCCACGGCCCTGGGGCAGGTCGCCGCGATGCGGAAGGAATTCCCGGATGCGGTGATCGTCGGCTCCTCGACGGACCTGCCGCTGCCCAGCGGCGCCGATGTGGGGGCGGTCGGTGAACCGTCGAATCCGCTGGCGAAGGTCGTCCGGCTCGGCAAGGGCGTGGTGCACAATCTGCGCAAGGCCAAGACCGAACATCACGACCGCCCGCAGTTGAACGTCCCGACCCTGGACGCGCGTTGGTTCCTGCTCTCGCAGGTCGACGGGGTTACCGTGACCACAGCCGACGGGCGTGGTGTGGTGTACCGCAAGCGTGATCCGCGTCAGGCCCGGGAGCTGTTCGCCGAGGCGATGCGGCTGCGCCGGGAACTGGCCGCCCGATTCCCGGAGCTGCGGGAGCGGTACCGTGCCGCACACGCCCGCTTGACCAGCACGGCGGCCTGGGAGAACGCGTTCGGAATCAACACTAGTGAGGACAAATGACCGCCCCAGCCTCCTCCGATCCGGCAGGCGCCCCGCATCTGCAGGTGGTGGCGGACCCCGAGGTGTCCAAGCCCGCCGAGGTCAAGATCCTCAACGCGGTGCAGGGCGCCATCGGCACGCCGCCGGTGATCAAGGCCGCGCGCGGGATGTCGCACTTCGGTGAGCACGCGCTCGGCTGGATGGCCATCGGCGCCGCCGGTGCACTGGTCGACAAATCCCGCCGGCGCCAGTGGGCCGGCGTCGCGGTCGGCGCCTTCGGGGCGCACGCCGCCTCGGTCGTCATCAAGCGCATCGTCCGCCGACCGCGCCCGCACGACCCATCGGTGCAGGTCAACGTGTCGACGCCGAGCAAACTGAGCTTCCCGTCCTCGCACGCCACCTCCACGACGGCGGCGGCCGTGTTGCTCGGGAAGTTGACCGGGCTACCCTTGCCTGCGGTGCTCGTGCCGCCGATGCTGCTCTCCCGGGTCGTTCTGGGAGTGCACTATCCCTCCGACGTGCTCGCCGGATCCGCTCTGGGTGCGGCATCCGCCGCAGCCGTGCTAGCCGCCGAAAAGAGATTCGCCAGTGACCGCACAGGAAAGAACCCTCGCTGATATGAGTGAAGAGCCGACCGGCACCGACCTCGACGAAGCCGTCCTGAAGGGTCCGCCGAAGACGCTGGCCGGCGGAATCGTCAAAGCCGTGCGGCCACGGCAGTGGGTGAAGAACGTCCTCGTGCTGGCGGCGCCGCTGGCCGCCGGTAAGGACGCGGTCTCCGGTGCGTACGTGCTGGCGGATGCGACCGTGGTCGCCCATATCGCGATCGCGTTCGTCGTGTTCTGCATGGCGGCCTCGGGGATCTACCTGGTCAACGACGCGCTCGACGTCGAGGCCGACCGCGCCCACCCCACCAAGCGGTTCCGGCCCATCGCGGCCGGCATCGTGCCGGTGAACCTGGCGTACTCGCTCTCGGCGGTGCTGCTGATCGGCTCGATCGCGGGTTCGTTCCTGGCGTCCTGGCATCTGGCCGTCGTGATGGCGGTCTACATCGGCATTCAGCTGGCCTACTGCTTCGGCCTGAAACACCAAGCGGTGCTCGACATCTGCATCGTGTCCTCGGGCTTCCTGCTGCGCGCGGTCGCCGGTGGCGCGGCCGCCGACATCCGGCTCTCGCAGTGGTTCCTGCTGATCATGGCCTTCGGCTCGCTGTTCATGGCGGCGGGTAAGCGCTACGCGGAGTTGAAGATCGCGCTCGACACCGGCGCCAAGATCCGCAAGTCGCTGCAGTACTACACACCCACCTACCTGCGCTTCATCTGGACCCTGTCGGCCACCGCGGTGGTGGTCTTCTACGGGTTGTGGGCCTTCGAAACCGATCACAAGCACACCCAGTGGTTCGCAATCTCGATGATTCCGTTTACCATCGCAGTCCTGCGCTACGCGGTCGACGTCGATGGCGGCGAGGCCGGGGAACCCGAAGAGATCGCGCTGGGGGATCGCATATTGCAGCTCCTGGCCATCGCCTGGATCGGAGCGGTAGGTGTCGCTGTCTATCTCACCTGACGAGATGCTGGTAGCGGGAGACGAACACGGGGAGGGGGCAGACGCGGAGTCGTCCGATCGCGCACTACAGCGCGACGGCGATGCCGCGCGCCGCTTTTCGGTGCTCTCCCGCACGGTATTCGTCGGTGGGGTGCTCGTCACCGTCGCGTTGTTCGGTATCGGTGCCTGGCAACGGCGCTGGATCGCCGACGACGGCCTGATCGTCCTGCGCACCGTGCGCAATCTGCTGGCCGGAAACGGCCCGGTCTTCAACGCCGGCGAGCGGGTGGAGACCAACACCAGCGCGGCCTGGACCTACGTGATCTGGTTCTTCGGCTGGGTCAGCGACGCCCGGCTCGAATATGTCAGCCTGTTTGTCGCGCTGACCCTTTCGCTGCTGGCCGTCGTCTTCGCCATGGTGGGTTCGGCGCGGCTGTGGCGCCCGTTCACCGCTACCGCGCCGACGCTGCTGCTGCCCGCCGGTGCGCTGGTCTACATCGCCGTTCCGCCGGCACGCGACTACGCCACCTCGGGTCTGGAGAACTGCCTGGTCATCTTCTGGCTCGGCGTGCTGTGGTGGTTGCTGCTGCGCTGGAGTCAGGACGAGAAGCCCGGCCTGGCACAACTTCTCGTGGCCGGCTTCTGGGCCGGTTTGTGCTGGGTGGTCCGGCCGGAGATGACCGTCATCGGTGGTCTGGCCCTGCTCATGCTGTTCTGCGCGCCGGTGCCGCGTACCCGGTTGCGCCCGGTGCTGATTCGCGCGCTGCTGGTGGCGGTCGGCGGCGCGGTGCCGGTCGGCTATCAGATCTGGCGCATGGGCTACTACGGCCTGCCCTATCCGAACACCGCGGTGGCCAAGGAGGCCGGCGGCGCCAAATGGGGTCAGGGCCTGAAATATCTGTGGGATCTGATCGGGCCGTACTACCTGTGGATTCCGCTGCTGATCCTCGTCGTGGTGACCGCCGTGCTGCTGCGCGGCAGACGCCGGACGACCGGCGCCACTGTTGTTGCCGCCGAGGCCGGGCGCTGGGTCCGGCTGCGGCGGTGGCTGCGCTCCCCGGCCGCGGTGGTGACCCTGATGGTCGGCGGCGGCCTGCTGCTCGTGCTGTTCAACATGCGGGTGGGCGGCGACTTCATGCACGGCCGCATGCTGCTGCCGCAGCTGTTCTGCCTGCTGCTGCCGGTGTCGGTGCTGCCGGTCCGGTTGCCGGTCGGGGACCGTTCCGCATGGCTGCGGTGGTCGTTCGCCCTGCCGCTGATCGCCTGGCTGGGGACGGCCGGGTGGGCGCTGTTCGCGGCCAATACCACCGCCGACACCTCGGGCGGGCAGATCAGCGCGTCGGGCATCGTGGACGAGCGGATCTACTACGTCCTCAACAGCGGGCACGACCATCCGGTCCTGGCCGAGGATTATCTGGACTACCCGCGCATGCGGGCGATGCTGCAGGACATCGCGGCGACGCCGGACGGCGGACTGCTGATCAACTCGCCGTCGTTCATGATGTGGTACGTCGCGCCACCGCCGCTGCCGATTCCGCCCGGCGGGTACGGGCACACCGTCTACTTCCTCAATCTGGGCATGACCAGCATGAACGTCCCGCTGAGCGTGCGCGTCATCGACCAGGAGGGCCTGGCGTATCCGCTGGCCGCCCATACCGACCGGCTGGCCGACGGACGTATCGGACACGACAAGAACCTGTATCCCGACTGGGTGATCGTCGATACCGGTATGGTCGACCAGCATCCGTGGATGCCGTGGTTCCTCGACGAGAAGTGGGTACGTCAGGCGCGGACCGCGCTGTCGTGCCCGGCCACCCAGGACCTGCTGGCCTCCTATCGAGCGCCGCTGACCTGGGATCGGTTCAAGCACAACGTCATCCAGTCGCTGCATTTCGCGAAGTACCGCATCGACCGGGTGCCCAAATACGAGATCCAGCGTTGCCGCCTGGTGGACCCGACGACACCGCCTCCGGTGCCGAACTAGACCGCCGACGGCAACGAAGAAGTCGTGTATTAGTCTCGGTTTGATAACGCCGACGTATCGATTTCACGATACGCTCGGTGACGGACGTCCGTCGGGGGCGCATCTCCGCATGCGCACGGGTGATCATTCGCAGAGAAGAACAGCGGTCGGACGGGCCGCGCTACGGGAAAGGCCGGACAGGGTATGCGAGGCGTGACTGTGCGATGGGTGCAGCAGAGACGTCGGAGACGGTCGCAGCAGCCGTCGGCGCCTCATCGAACCGGATGGCTCAAGCGGTCCGCGGTGGGCGTTGCCTTGGCGACGTTGCTGCCGTTCGGGGTGTCGGTGGCAGAGGCCGGACATGCGGCCGCGGCGTTCAATCCGACGGGTATCGACTTCTGGGTCGATTCGGCGATGGGCCCGATCAAGTCGCGCATCTTCCGTGCGGCCGACGGCAATACCGGACGGGTGGTGTACGCCCTCGACGGTATGCGCGCCCAGGGCGACATCAGCGGCTGGGAGAAGGAAACCAACATCATCCCGGCGTTGGTGAACGCCAACATCAACGTGGTGATGCCGGTCGGCGGTCCGTCGAGCTTCTACGCCGACTGGAACGCGCCGAGCAACTTCTTCGGCATCGATACCGGTTCGGTCGGCTCGTCCGGTTCGGCCTCGACCGGCTCCGCGATGACCGGTTCCTCGAACTACAACGAGACGCTGGGCAAGGTCAACACCTACAAGTGGGAAAGCTTCCTCACCCAGGATCTGCCCAACGCCCTGAGCGCGCGGATGGGCTTCAGTTCGCACCGCAACGGCGTCTTCGGCCTGTCGATGGGTGGTAGCGCCGCCCTGACGCTGGCCGCGTACCACCCGGACCAGTTCAGCTACGCCGGCTCGTTCTCGGGTTATCTGAACATCTCGGCGCCGGGTATGCGTGAGGCCATGCGCGTGGCGATGCTGAGCGCCGGTGGGTACAACATCGACGCGATGGCACCGCCGTGGGGCCCGCAGTGGTTGCGGATGGATCCGTTCGTGTTCGCACCACGGTTGAAGGCCAACAACACTCGGCTGTGGGTCGCGGCCGGCAGCGGCATTCCGTCGCCGCAGGACGCGGTCGCCCCGCTCGACATCATCCAGGGATCACCGCTGGAGGCCTTGGCGCTGGCCAACACCCGCGCCTTCCAGGTGCGCATGATGACCCTGGGCGCCGGCAACGTCACCTACGACTTCCCGAACGTGGGTGTGCACAACTGGCACAACTGGGAGGACGAGGTCTACCGGATGCTCCCGGATATGTCGGCCAATATCGGCTGATATCAGCACGACTCGCAGCCCCGCGGCGGACTTCCGCCGCGGGGCTGTGTCGTATATCGGGAGTGTGCCGCAGATCACCTTTCGGACTATTTCCGTGTTGAATCATTCGGTCGCGCTTCCGGATCACCGATACTCGATTGGTATCGAAGAACCCTCAGTACCGCGGCGAGTGCCTTCGCCGGAACGCTTGTGTCTGTGTTGTCCGGAATGAGCGGTGGCTCGTACGGTGTGGGATCGGGTGCGACTGCCGCTTCAGGTGAAAGGTCGTGTCGATGCGATTTGCGCATAGGAAGCCGTCACTCGGAGATAGGTCCGGTTCGTGGCTCAGGCGCTCGGCTCTGGGCATGGCATTGGCACTGCTGCTGCCACTGGGAGTTTCGGTATTCGGCAACGGCGCGAGCGCGTCGGCGGCATTCGACCCGTCGGGGTTCGACTTCTGGGTGGATTCCCCGGTCATGGGTGCGGTCAAGTCCCGGGTTTTCCGGGCCAAGGACGGGAACACCGATCGTGTGGTCTATGCGCTCGACGGTTTGCGGGCCCCGCAGACACTCAACGGCTGGGAGATCGAGACGAATGTCGCGCAGGTCCTGACCGACTGGAATATCAACGTCGTGATGCCGGTCGGCGGCCAATCCAGTTTCTACGCGGACTGGAATGCGCCCAGCTCGTTCTTCGGCGCCCCGCCGAGCAATTTCGGTTCGGTCAACACCGGATCCGGTGCGACCGAGGCATTCCTGGGCGGGCCGGGGAAGGACTATCGCTACGACTGGGAGACGTTCCTGACCGGCCAGTTGCGCAATGCCCTGCGTGATCGGCTCGGGTTCCGGGCCAGCCGCAACGGCGCATTCGGATTGTCGATGGGTGGTAGCGCCGCGCTGACGCTGGCCGCGTATCACCCGGACCAGTTCAGCTTCGCCGGATCGTTCTCGGGCTATCTGAACATTTCCGCCCCCGGTATGCGTGAGGCGATTCGGATGGCGATGATCGACGCGGGCGGTTACAACGTCGATTCGATGGCTCCGCCGTGGGGCCCGCAGTGGTTGCGAATGGACCCGTTCGTTTTCGCGCCGCGCCTGATCGCGAACAACACCCGGCTCTGGATCGCGGCCGGCAGCGGTGTGCCGTCGCAGGAGGACCTGGGCCTGCCACTGCCGGCCGCCGCCGACCACATCATGCGCGGTGCGCCGCTGGAGGTGCTGGCATTGGCGAATACCCGGGCCTTCCAGGTGCGGATGGCGACGCTGGGCGCGAGCAACGCGGTGTATTCGTTCCCGAATGCCGGTGTGCACGACTGGTTCAACTGGCAAGCCGAGGCATACCGGATGATTCCGGACCTTTCGGCGAATATCGGCTGAACATCCGCGACATCTCGGGCCCCGGCGAAACCGCCGGGGCCCGTGGCATGTTGGGCGTTTCCTGGTGAAATTCACCGGCGCAGTAGTTGATTCGTCATTTCACGCTGTCATTTCCGTGCGGACGCGATAGGGTCACTGCACGATTACGAATGGCGCACGGGCGGATTTCAGCCACCCGGCGGGGTCCGTGTTGCTAACGATTGGGCGGTCGAATATCGTCCAGCGAGCGCAAGTGTGACCGTTCGTAGCCGCGGCGTCGCTCATGTCGAAAGGTCGGGTTCGACGTGGGCGCAGATCATGCCGTCGCTGACGGAAGTGGTCGTGGCGCGGCGACAACAGCAGACAGCAGCAGAAAGAGAGCAGTATCCATGCGTTTCGGCAGGTCGGCCGCGCCGGTTTCGCATTCGGCGCTCGCGCCGGAGTCAGCCCCCAGAGGGCGGCGAGGCGCTCAGCGTGGTTGGCGCACACGACTTCTCGCTGCGGGTGCCGCGATGGCACTCCCGATTGCGGCGGGCATCATGGCTCCGGCCGCCATCGCCGCTCCCGTTCACGCACCCGTGCATCAGACACCCGCGGGCGGCTACGACGAACTGATGGTTCCGTCGAGCATGGGCCCCATCAAGGTGCAGGTGCAGTGGGCGCGCAACGGCGGTAACGCCGCACTGCTGCTGCTGGACGGCCTGCGTGCTCGCGACGACCGCAACGCGTGGTCGTTCGAGACCAACGCCCAGCAGATGTTCGGCAACGACAACGTCACCCTGGTGATGCCGGTGGGTGGCCAGTCCAGCTGGTACGCCGACTGGCAGGGCCCGAGCAACACCAACGGCCAGAAGTTCACCTACAAGTGGGAAACCTTCCTCACCAAGGAACTTCCGGACTTCCTCAGCAACTACGGCGTGGAGCGGACCAACTACGCGGTCGCCGGTCTGTCGATGAGTGGGCCGGCGGCGTTGCGCCTGGCGGCATTCCACCGTGACCAGTTCAAGTACGCGGCCTCCTTCTCCGGCCCGCTGAACTGGAACGCCCCGGGTATGCGCGAGGCGATTCGCGTGATGATGCTCGATGCCGGCCGCTTCAACGTCGACTCGATGGCCGCGCCGTGGAGCCCGCAGTGGCTGCGTTCGGACCCGATGGTGTTCGCGCCGCAACTGCGCGGTCTGCCGATGTACATCTCGGCCGCCAGTGGTCTGCCGGGTCAGTACGACCACCCGAACGGCCTTGTCGGTGCGTTCAACACCGGTAACGCCATGGGCATCGAGTTGATCTCGATGGTCAGCACCCACTCGTTCAAGGCTCGACTGGACTCGCTGGGTATTCCGGCCGCCTACGACTTCCCGCCCACCGGCACCCACGCCTGGCTCTACTGGCAGGACGAGCTGGCCAAGGCTCGCACGGGCATCCTGGCCGCACTGAACGCCTGATCAAGGGCCGCGACAGCAACTGAAATCGGCGCCGCGCAGATCCGATCTGCGCGGCGCCGATGTGTTGCGGGCGGCCTCAGGTTGCCTTGTGCGCTGGCATTTCTCAGGTTTGCTGTCCGCGCGTCCTACCGCCTCGAGCGGTCTCGGCGCGGTACAACACTCCTGTGGCAGGTGTGGTATGCGGTAGACGGGGGACGGTTCGTCGCGGCCGCCGGGGTCGCCGGCGACTCGCGATGCTGGCCGCTGCGGTCATCCTGCCGATCGCATCCGGGATCACCATCGCACCGCTCCCGGCCTCCGCCGAACCCGCCGCGGTGCCGGCCCCGGCCGGGGCGACCGTCGAGAAGGTCGTCTGGCTGACCGAACGCCGCGTCGCGCTGTGGGTGAATTCGCCGTCCATGGGTTCGCCGGTCCAGGTGCAACTGCTGCTGGCCCGGGACTGGAATTCCCGCCCGGACGCGCGATTCCCGCTGCTGTTCATGCTCGACGGCCTGCGTGCCCAGGACGACGAAAGTGGCTGGACCAAGGATGCCGGCGCCGTCGACTTCTACGCCGACAAGAACGTCACCGTGGTGCTGCCCATCGGCGGCCAGTCGAGCTTCTATTCCGACTGGGTGCAGCAGGACAACGGCAAGAACTACAAGTGGGAAACCTTCCTGACCAAGGAGCTGCCGCCGCTGCTCGAGAACCAGTGGCGCGCCACCGATGCGCATGGCGTGGAGGGTCTTTCGATGGGCGGTACCGCCGCGATGTTCCTCGCCGGGCGCAATCCCGGCTGGGTGAAGTACGCGGCCTCCTATTCGGGTTTCCTGACCACCACGAGTGTCGGTATGCCACAGGCGATCATGTTCGCGATGCGCGACGCCGGTGGATTCGACGCCAACGCCATGTGGGGGCCGCCGACGAATGCGGAGTGGTCCGAACATGATCCGTACCAGCTGGCGCCCAAGCTCAAGGGCATCAGCATGTACGTCTCCGCCGGCAGCGGCACCACGGGCGCCTACGACAAGCCTTCCGACATCCCGGGCATCAGCACCAACTACGCCGGGATGGGCCTGGAGATGCTGTCCCGGTTGACCAGTCAGAACTTCGTCGACAAGCTGAACAAGCTGTCGATTCCGGTCCAGGCCAATTACCGCCCCTCCGGTACACATTCGTGGCCGTACTGGGATTTCGAGATGCGTCAGTCGTGGCCGCAGGCCGCGGCCGCGCTCGGCGTGGAGGCCGACAAACCGGCGTGCGCGGTGAACGGCGCGGTCGCCGCGGCCGTGCAGATCGACAAGTGGCTGGGTGACTGCGTCACCGGCGAGTACCAGGTGACCAACGGCAGCGCGCAGGACTTCAAGGGCGGCCGGATGTTCTGGTCGCAGGCCACCGGCGCCCACGCCGTGGCGGGGGCGATCGGCGGGACCTATCAGGCCACGGGCGGACCGGGCGGCCCGCTGGGCCTGCCCACCTACGCCGAACAGCCGCTGCCGGACGGGCAGGGCCGCTTCCAGACTTTCCAGGGTGGTTCGGTGTACTGGTCGCCGCAGACCGGCGCCCAGGTGATCCGCGGGGCGATTCTGGCCGAATGGGAGCGGCAGGGCTTCGAACGCGGCCCCGCCGGTTACCCCACCGGCCCGGAGGCCAGGACGCCGAACAAGGACGGCGTGGTGCAGGGCTTCCAGGGCGGGCCGATGTACTTCAGCGACAAGACGGGGGCGCATCGGGTGCAGGGCCTGATCCTCGGCAAGTACGCGCAGCTGGGCTTCGAGAACAGCTGGCTCGGTTTCCCGGCGGCCGAGGAGCAGCCGACCAAGGATCTGGGCCGCTACAGCAAATTCGAGAGCGGCACCATCTACTGGAGTCCGCTCTCCGGGGCGTGGGCCGTACGCAACGGCCCGATCATGGACGCGTGGGGCCAGCAGGGCTTCGAGAACGGCAAGCTCGGCTACCCGATCAGCGACGAGTTCCCGGTGCCCGGCGGCGTCCAGCAGAATTTCCAGACCGGATTCGTCGTCGTGCGCGACGGCAAACCCCCCGAGGTGCACGGGGCCTAGGGCGATAAATCACCTTTAAGTGGTTGATGAGGGTTCCGGCCATGGGATCCCTGTCCGCGCCGGTTGCCGTTAACCTGGAGCGCGACCTGCTAGGCCTTGGAAGAAGCTCTAGCCTTTAGCGAACTAGATCGAGGACACGATTCATGCTTCGGACCCGTCCGGTCGGAGAACGGTACATCGCTGGTGGCAAGGTCGCCGGCATCGTGGTCGCGCTGGCGGCCACCGGATTACTGGCCGCCTGCGGCGGTAACGATTCCACGGCGTCGAGCACGCCCACGTTGAAGCCGTCCCACACGACCGCCACGGTCCCGGCGGCACAGAGTGCGCCGAACAGCGCGCCGGCGGCGCCCGAGCCCAGCCCGGAGCAGGCCCCGGCCACCAGCACCGCGAACGAACGTCCGGAGCCGGCGCAGCCGACTTCGGCCGAGAGCGCCCCGCTGTCGGCGAAGGATCAGGCCTACCTGGACGAGTTGAAGAAGCGCGGGGTGAATCCGTCCAGCCCGGACATCGCGATCACCGCGGCCAACTACGTCTGCCAGAGCAAGGCCAGCGGCGCCTCCGATCAAGAGGTCAAGACGTTCGTGAACGCGATGGCGGGCACCGACCCGTCCTTCGATCCGCAGAAGATGTCGGTTGAGCAGGCGGGCCAGATCTACATCGACGTCGCGACCCAGTCCTACTGCAACAAGTGAACGCGCGACGTCGTTCCGGATATGCCGGGGGCGGTCGCGGCCGCAACCGGCGTCCGGGTTGTCTGCTGTTCGTGCTGATCGCGGTCCTGGTGGCGATCCTGGCGCTGGTTCTGTGGTTCGTGCTCGCGGGCCGGTTGCACGTCCCGAAGCCGGGACCGTCGAAGCCGGGTAAACCCACCAGTCAGCCGGCGTCCTGCCCGGATGTGCAGTTACTGGCGATTCCCGGCACCTGGGAGTCGAACAGCAACGACGATCCGCACGATCCGACGGCCAATCCGGCGTCGTTGATGCTGCATGTGACCAACCCCGTGCGGCAGCAGTTCCCGGAGTCCCGGCTCGACGTCTACACCGTTCCCTACGTCGCGCAATTCTCGAATCCGATCGCGATTCCGCCGGACGGTCAGTCGTCCTACAACAACAGCCGGTCCGAGGGCACCCAGCGGGCGCTGGCGGAACTGACCGATATGTCGAAGAACTGCCCGCTCACCAACTATGTGATCGCCGGATTCTCCCAGGGCGCCGTGATCGCCGGTGATATCGCGGCTCAGATCGGCGCCGGGCAGGGGCCGGTCGCCGCCGACCGGGTTCTCGGCGTCACGCTGATCGCCGACGGCCGTCGCGTGAACGGACCCGGGCAGGCCGGTGAGATCGGGGTCTCCCCGCCCGGCGTGGGCGCGGAGGTCGCGCTGAAGGGCCTGTCCGTTCCGGGCATCACGATGACCGGGCCGCGCGGCGGATTCGGTGCGCTGGCCGGGCGCACCAACACCATCTGCGCTCCCGGGGACCTGATCTGCGATGCCCCGCCGCAGGCGCTGAATCCGCTGAATATCGTGCCCAGCCTGATGACCCTGGTGCATGCCGTCGGCAATCCGGTGCACAGCCTCTACAACACTTTCCAGGTGGACGATCAGGGCACCACCGCCACCCAGTGGGCGGCCGCCTGGGCCGAGGGTCTGATCAAGGACGCCCCCCACCCGCCGCACAGCTGACAACCAGCGGTGACCGCGGTCGCCGGAGGTCCCGGAAAAAAAGTAAACCCGAGGGTCACTCAGATTTTGGTGAAGGCTGTAAAGTGCAGCGATGATCGCGCCACAGCGCACATCCGCACAGCCAGGAGCAGAGAGTTCATGACAGAAGCCGCCGCCGCCGGCGCGACCAGCGGTGTCGAGATGACAGCGCTGGGTGTTCCGGCGCGCGCGTTCCGATTCGCTGCTGCAGGTGAGGGAAATCAGCAGGAGGGCGGTGCGCGGAAATTCGTCAAGCTCGCCCAGCAGGCCGAGGAATACGGATACGACTCCTTCGCGATTCCGGACCACCTCGGCCCCCAGGTCGGCCCGATCGCCGCACTCGGCGCGCTCGCCGTGGCCACCGACCGCATCCGGATCGGAACCTCGGTGCTGGCCAACGGTTTCCGGCATCCGGTGGTGCTGGCCAAGGACGCCGCGACGATCGATGTGCTCTCGCGCGGACGGCTCGAACTCGGCGTCGGCGCGGGCTGGATCAAGAGCGAATTCGACGCCGCCGGTCTGCCCTACGAATCGCCGGGCGTGCGATTGGAGAAGCTGGACGAGGCGCTGACCATTCTCGATGTGCTCCTGCGCGGGCAGGAATGCCATTTCGAGGGCAAGCACTATCAGGTCCGTGGCATCAAGGGAACGCCGCGGCCGCGGCAGGGTCCCCGTCCGCCGCTGGTGACCGGTGGTGGCGGCCCCAAGATGTTGCGGCTGGCCGCCAAGCACGCCGACATCATCTCGGTGGTGCCGCGCACGACCAAGACCGGTAAAGGCCTGTTGTCGGGAATCACCCTCGAGAAGACCATCGAGAAGGTGAATCTCATCAAGGAGGCCGCCGGGGACCGGTTCCCCGAGATCGAACTCAACTGGACCGTCACCGCCGTCGTGATCACCGACGATCGCGAGCGCACCGCGGAGATGGCGTTGGCCGCCCTCGACAAGGGCTTGCACCCGGATCTCGAGGTCGACGTCCAGCTGTCGGTGGAAGACATCCTGAATTCGCCCTATGTGGCCATCGGCACATTCGAGGAGATCGCCGAGCAGATCCGTAACGTGCGGCGATTGACATCGATGTCCTATGTCGGAGTGTTTCCGACCCAGATGGATGCTTTCGCACCGGTGATCCCCTTGCTGCGAGAGGAGCCGTAGCGAGTCGCCACCGTGCAAGCCGGGGAATCGTTCGGCTCGCTCCGGAGACCGCTTCGGGGCCTGCTCTGTAACATGTCCCTGGCTCGAGTACATCTAGCCGATAGGTGGTCACCGCGCAGACCACCGGAAAAAGCTGCAGGCAAGCTCTCGCACCACAGAGCGCCCGCGGGTGAAAGAGAGTCGGGGCCTCACAGGTAACAGCGGCCATGTCGCCGTGCTGCGTGTGCCTCGGAGGAGAAGGAATGACGGACGAGACTTTCGACGATTACCTGGACGAAACCGGGAACATCAGAATTCCCGAGGGCCGCACCCTGGTCGATTACGTCGAGAAGCACACCCGCAACGATGCGAACGATCTTGCGTATCGCTATATCGACTACTCCCGCGAGCGCGACGGGGAGTACCAGGACCTGACCTGGAAGGAATTCGGCGTCCGGCTGCGCGCGGTGGCCGCTCGCCTGCAACAGGTGACCAAACCGGGCGACCGGGTGGCGATTCTGGCGCCGCAGGGCCTGGACTATGTGATCTCCTTCTTCGCCGCCATCTACGCCGGCACCATCGCCGTGCCGCTGTTCGATCCGGACGAGCCGGGCCACACCGACCGGCTGCACGCCGTACTGGGCGACTGCAAGCCGTCGGCGATTCTGACCGCCAGCTCCTCGGCCGCCGGCGTGCGCCAGTTCTTCCGGCCGCTGCCGGCCGCGCAGCGTCCGCGCATCATCGCCGTCGACGCTGTGCCCGACACCCTCGGCGAGTCCTGGGTGCGGCCGGATCTGGCCGTCGACGACATCGCCTACCTGCAGTACACCTCGGGTTCGACCCGGACCCCGGCCGGTGTGGAGATCACCCACCGGGCGGTCGGCACCAACCTGCTGCAGATGGTCAACGCCATCAACCTGGACTGGAATTCGCGCGGTGTCACCTGGCTGCCGCTGTACCACGACATGGGCCTGCTGTGCGTGATCCTGCCGGCCATCGGCGGCAAGTACATCACCATCATGTCGCCGAGCGCCTTCGTCCGGCGCCCGGGCCGCTGGATCTCCGAGCTCGCCGCGGTATCCGACGGCGCCGGCACCTTCGCCGCCGCGCCGAACTTCGCCTTCGAGCACGCCGCGGCGCGCGGTCTGCCGAAGAACGGCGAAACGCTGGATCTGTCGAACGTGATCGGCCTGATCAACGGCAGTGAGCCGGTGACCACCTCGTCGATGAAGAAGTTCAACGAGGCGTTCGCCCCTTACGGGCTGCCGAAGACCGCGATCAAGCCCTGCTACGGCATGGCCGAGGCGACGCTGTTCGTCTCTGCGACGCGGGCCGAGGACGAGGCCAAGGTCATCTACGTCGACCGCAACGAGCTCAACGCCGGACGCGTGGTGAAGGTCGACCAGGGCGCGCCGAACGCCATCGCGCAGGTGAGCTGTGGCTACATCGCGCTGTCGCAGTGGGCCGCGATCGTCGACCCGGAATCGATCGACGACCCCGCGGGCGCGCAGGAGCTGCCCGAGGGCCGCGTCGGCGAAATCTGGTTGCACGGCAACAACATCGGCATCGGGTACTGGGGTCGCGAAGAGGAAACTCGCAAGACCTTCAAGAACCTGCTGACCAATCGCCAGGCCGAGGGCTCGCACGCCGCGGGCACCCCCGACGACGCGATCTGGCTGCGCACCGGCGACTACGGCGTCTACGTCGACGGCGAGCTGTACATCACCGGCCGCGTCAAGGACCTGGTGATCGTCGACGGCCGCAACCACTACCCGCAGGACCTGGAGTTCTCCGCGCAGGAGGCCAGCAAGATGCTGCGCCCGGGCTTCATCGCGGCGTTCTCGGTGCCGGCGAATCAGCTGCCGGCCGAGGTCTTCGCCGCCGACAGCCACGCCGGTCTGAAGTACGACGCCGACGACGCCTCCGAGCAGCTGGTGATCGTGGCCGAGCGGGGGCCGGGCGCACACAAGGCCGACCCGCAGCCGATCGCCGACGCGGTGCGCGGTGCGCTGTCGCAGCGGCATGGCGTGACCGTGCGCGATGTGCTGCTGGTGCCCGCGGGTTCGATTCCGCGTACCTCGAGCGGCAAACTGGCGCGCCGGGCGTGCCGGGCCGCCTATCTGGAGGGCACGCTGCGCGGTGGCTATCAGCAGCAGGCCTTCCCCGACGCACCGGACGAAGAGTAAGTCGTGCTCCCGGTGATTTCCCACCGTGCCGAGATCGGGGTTTCTCGTCGCCCCGGCCGGTTCGTTGGTCGCTGTGACGTGCCCGTTCGACGGGCCGCCCGGCATCCGGCGGCGGTGCGGAATTCACCGGGTGACGCGCGCTGCGTGGCGAGTTGTCCACAACCCGCCACTTATCCACATGACGGCGAATCGGCTGTCAATCCCCGCCCGCGCAACATTCGCACACAGGTAGCTTGAGGAATTGATGGCTGACAACGAGGGCACCCAGACGACGGAAACCAGTGGCGTCACCGCCGCCGAGACCACCGGCGACGCGAACGCCGAGGTGGAGCAGACCACTGCGACCGGACAGAGTGTGACCGAGCCGGGCGGTGTGGCGAAATCCGGCGGCACCACCGATATGTCGGTGGCCGAACTGCGCGAGTGGCTGCAGCGCTGGGTCGCCGACGCCACCGGCCAGCCGGTGGAGCAGATCACGGTGGACCGGCCGATGGAGGAATTCGGCCTGGCCTCCCGTGACGCCATCGCCCTGGGCGGTGATATCGAAGAGCTCACCGGCGTACTGCTGAACGCGACGATCGTGTATCAGCATCCGACGATCGCGGCGCTCGCCGAGCGGATCATCAACGGTGAGCCGGAGACGCCGGAAGAGGCCGCGGACGACGCCTTCTACACCGCCGGATATCAGCCGGGGGCGGCGCACGATATCGCCATCGTCGGTCTCTCCACCCGCCTGCCCGGGGCCGGCGATACGCCGGAGTCGACCTGGGACTTCCTGATCAACCGGGGTGACGGCATCCGGGACCTGCCCGAGGGGCGGTGGTCGGAATTCCTGGCCGATCCGGATATCGCGGCGGCCGTCGAGAACGGCAATACGCTCGGCGGCTACCTCGACCAGGACGTGATCAAGGGCTTCGACGCGGAATTCTTCGCGATGTCGCCCGTCGAGGTCGAGCGTGTCGACCCGCAGCAGCGGCTCATGATGGAGCTGACCTGGGAAGCGTTGGAGCACGCGCGAATTCCGGCGAATACCCTCAAGGGCGAATCGGTCGGCGTGTTCATCGGTACCTCGACCAACGATTTCTCGTTGATCGCCGCACTGGGACTGGGCAAGTCGGACACCGACGCGCCGGCCTCGGCCGACGCCTATGCCCTCACCGGCGGCTCCACCGCGATCGTCGCCAACCGGGTGTCGTACTTCTACGACTTCCGCGGTCCTTCGGTAGCCGTGGACACCGCGTGCTCGTCCACCCTGGTGGCGGTGCACGACGCGGTGCGCGCCCTGCGCAACGGCGACGCCGACGTGGCGCTGGCCGGTGGTGTCAACATGCTGCTGGCCCCCGCGATCACGCTCGGATTCGATTCCATCGGCGCGGTCGCGAAAGACGGCCACATCAAAGCGTTCTCATCCGACGCCGACGGCATGGTCCGCAGTGAAGGCGCCGGCATGGTGGTGCTCAAGCGCCTGGCCGACGCCGAACGCGATGGGGACCGCATTCTCGCGGTGGTGAAGGGGACTGCCGTCAACTCCGACGGTCGGTCCAACGGTATCGTCGCCCCGAATCCGGACGCCCAGGTCGATGTGCTGCGCCGCGCCTACCGGGATGCGGGTATCGCGCCCTCGACGGTCGACTACATCGAGGCGCACGGCACCGGTACCCCGATCGGTGATCCGATCGAGGCCGACGCGCTCGGCCGGGTGATCGGCCGTGGGCGCGAAGACGACAAGCCGGTGCTGCTGGGTTCGGCGAAGACCAACTTCGGACATCTCGAATCCGGCGCCGGAGCCGCCGCCCTGGCCAAGGTGATTCTGGCGTTGCAGCACAACGTCATTCCGCCGAATATCGGCTACGCGGGTCCGAGCCCCTTCATCCCGTTCGATCAGGCGCACCTGAAGGTCGTCGACGAGCCCACCGAATTCCCGCGCTACAGCGGTACCGCCACCATCGGCGTCTCCGGATTCGGATTCGGTGGGACCAACGCGCACGTGGTCATCCAGGAGTACGTCCCGGCCGCTGCCGCCGAGGCGAAAGATGCTGCCGCGCAGGGCGCTTCGGCCGACGCCGAGACGCTCGACGCCGAACTCGACAACGAGGCGACCGATGTGCTCGCCGGCGCCGAGGCCATCGTCGAGGGCAGCGATCCGCTGGCCGCCCCGGAGCCCGTCGCCGAGGTGGCCGAGTGGACGCAGGAACGCACCGAGCCGCTGCCGGTGATCCTGCCGGTGTCGGCCTATCTGCCCTCGCGCCGTCGCCGGGCCGCGAGCGATCTGGCCGACTGGCTGGAATCCGAAGCGGGACAGGCGACTCCGCTCGAAGATGTGGCGCGGTCGCTGGCCAAGCGCAACCACGGGCGTTCGCGCGGCGTGGTGCTGGCCAAGACCCATGAGGAGGCCGTGGCCGGATTGCGGGCCATCGCCGCCGGTAAGCCGGGCGCGGGCGTATTCACCGCCGATTCCCCGGCCGCCCAGGGCCCGATGTGGGTGCTGGCCGGATTCGGCTCGCACCACCGGAAGATGGGTAAGCAGCTCTACCTGGAGAATTCGATCTTCGCCCGGACCGTGGACGAGGTCGACGAGCTGGTTGTCGACGAGGCCGGATATTCGGTCAAGGAGATGATCCTCGACGACGCCCAGGACTGGGATGTGGGCACCTCGCAGGTCGGCGTGTTCACCATCCAGCTCGGTCTGGCCGCGCTGCTGCGTGCGCACGGAGCCGAACCGCATGGCGTGGTGGGGCATTCGCAGGGTGAGGCAGCCGGTGCGTACATCTCCGGTGGTCTGCCGCTCGAGGACGCGGTGCGCGTGATCTGCGCGCGGTCGCGGCTGATGGGCGAGGGCGAGCAGATGATCACCGACGACCAGGTGCGCAATATGGCCCTGGTCGAATACAGCGCCGAAGATATCGAGAAGGTGCTGCCGGAGTACCCGGATCTCGAGGTCGCGGTATACGCCGCGCCGACCAACACCGTGATCGGCGGCCCGCCCGATCAGGTGCACGCGATCGTGGCGCGCGCCGAAGCCGAGGGCAAATTCGCGCGAGTGCTGCAGACCCGCGGCGCCGGGCACACCTCGCAGATGGATCCACTGCTGGGCGAGCTCGCCGCGGAGCTGGCCGGCATCGAGCCGACCAAGGTGACCACGGATCTCTACTCGACCGTGCACAAGGCGACCGTGTACAAGGCCGGGTCGGACCCGGTGCACGATGTCGACTACTGGGTGACCAATATGCGCGGCTCGGTGTATTTCACCAACGCGATCCGCCGCGCGGTCGACGCCGGCATCACCACCTACCTGGAACTGGCGCCGAATTCCGTTGCGCTCATGCAGGTGATGGGCACGACCTTCGCCGCCGGTGTGCACAACGCGGCTCTGATCCCCACGCTCAAGCGCAAGGAGGACGAGGCCGCGGGCGTCATCTCCGCGCTGGCCCAGCTGTATGTGCAGGGTCATCCGGTCGACCTGGTCTCGCTGCTGCCCGCCGGTGACTACGCCGACGTGCCGCGAACCGCCTTCCTGCGCAAGGAATACTGGCCCAAGGTCAGCATCGCGACGGGTTCGGGCAGTGGCCGCGCGCCCGGTGCGCACGTGGCGTTGCCCGACGGCCGCCACGCCTGGGAGGTGTCGGCCGCGGCCGTCACCGATCTGGCCGGCCTGGTGAACGCCGCTGCGGCGCAGGTGTTGTCGGAGGTGGCGCTGGGGGCGACCGTCGCGCATTCCCCGCTGCCGGCATCCGGCACCCTCACCACGACACTGACCCCGCATCCGGGCGGAGCATCGGTCCAGGTTCACGTCCGCGAGGGCACTGCGTTCCGGCTGCTGTTCGATGCGGTGGTGACCGCGAGCGCGCCGTCCACCAACGGAACCCCGGCACCCGCCGTCCAGCCCGCTCCCGCCCCCGCCGAAACCGGCAGCGGCACAGCCGATCTCGTCGTCGCGGAGAGTTTCGGCGACCGCTGGGATCCGAACGGTACGCAGACCGTCGAGGAGCGACTGGCGACCATCGCCGCGGAATCCATGGGTTATGCCGTGGAGGACCTGCCGATGGAGATCCCGCTGATGGAGCTGGGTCTCGACTCACTGATGGCGATGCGGATCAAGAACCGCGTCGAATACGAATTCGACATCCCGTCGCTGCAGGTCTCCGCGGTCCGCGATGCCAGCCTCAACGAGGTGGGCAAGGTGCTGCGCTACGCCATCGAGCACCGCGACGAGGTTGCCGCGATGGCGGAAAAGCAAGCCGCCGAGGGTGGTTCGCTCACCGTGGACGACAACTTCGTCGCGGCCGCGCGGGCCGCGATGGAGGCCGGTGAAGATCCGGCCGCGGTTGTGCAGCAGCAGGTGGCTGCCGCCCCCGCCGGAACCGCCGGTGCGGTGGCGGACGTGGCCGATGCGGATCAGAAGGCAAGCGCCACGGCAGATTCGGCGAGCGAGGTCGCCGAGCCGGCAGGTGGGGGTGCCGACGCGAAGGACGGGGCTGCTACCGCGCAGGCGGCGGCCGTGTTCGGTGGCGGCCAAGGCGCGGGCACCAAGGAGCCGGAATCGGATGTGCCTCCGCGTGATGCGGCCGAGCGGTTGACCTTCGCCGCGTGGGCGATGGTGACCGGTAAGTCGGCCGGTGGCATCTTCAACACGCTGCCGATCCTCGACGAGGACACCGCGGAGAAATTGGCCGCGCGGCTGTCGGACCGGGTCGGCAGCACCGTCGACGTCGACGATGTGCTCGACTGCGAGACGATCGAACAGCTGTCGGATATCGTTCGGCGACACCAGGATTCGGCCACGGAGGTCGAGGGCTTCATCCGCCCGCTGCGGCCGCGGCCCGAGGGCTCGACCGCGATCCCGATCTTCGTCTTCCACCCCTCGGGCGGTAATACGCTGGTGTACGAGCCGTTGCTCAAGCGGCTGCCGGAGGGCACTCCGATGTACGGCTTCGAGCGGATCGAGGGTTCGATTCCCGAGCGGGCCCGCGAATACGCCGCCGAAATCCGCAAGATCTTCCCCTCCGGTCCGTACGTCCTCTACGGGTGGTCGCTGGGTGCGGTGTTCGCGCTGCAGGTCGCCCAGATCATGCGTGCCGAGGGCGACGACGTCCGGCTCGTCGGTCTGATCGACCTGGCGATCCCGGTGGAGGACGAGGATTCCTCGCCGGAGGGCCGTCGCGCCCGGATCGAGCGGTTCCAGGCGTTCGCGCAGAAGACCTACGGCATCGAGGGTCAGCTCGACGACGAGATGTTGCAGGAACTCGCGGACGCCTCCGACGAAGAGCAGTACGAGATCATCATGAGCCTGCTCAAGTTCGCGGACGTCAAGATCCCCGGCGGTGTGCTGGAGCATCAGCGCACCTCATGGCTCGATGGCCGCGATCTGCAGAAGGCGCAGCCGTCGCACTACGAGGGCGATGTGACGCTCTATCTCGCCGACCGCTATCACGACGGCATCATCGAACTCGAGCCTCGTTTCGCCGATCGGCAACCGAACGGCGGATGGGATGGTTACATCCCCAACCTGGAAGTCATCCACATCCCGGGTGACCACCTCCAGATCATCGATGAACCGCGCGTCGCGCAGATCGGTGCCGACCTCACCCGGAAACTGGCCGCGATCTCCGACGATGCACCCGGGAAGGGAGAGCAGTGAGTACGACCGCCGAGAGGCTTGCCGACCTGCGGAAGAAGCTGGAACTCGCGCAGGAGCCGGCCGGCGAAGCGGGGGTGGCCAAGCGGGCCAAGAAGGGTATTCCCTCGCCGCGCGAGCGGATCAACATGCTGCTGGACCCGGGAACCTTCGTGGAAATCGGTGCGCTGGTACGCAATCCGGCGGACAAGAACTCCCTCTACAGCGACGGTGTGGTCACCGGCCACGGGTTGGTGGAGGGCCGCCCGGTGGCGGTGTTCTCCCATGACCAGACCGTGTACGGCGGCACGGTCGGCGAGATGTTCGGCCAGAAGGTCGCCTCGCTCATGCGCTTCGCCGCCAAGATGGGCTGCCCGCTGGTCGGCATCAACGACTCCGGTGGCGCGCGTGTGCAGGAGGCCGTGACCTCGCTGCGCTGGTACGGCGAGATGGCGATCGCCATGGAAGCACTCTCGGGTGCGGTGCCGATGGTGTCGCTGATCCTCGGCAACTGTGCCGCGGGTGCGGTGTATCAGCCGATCTGCACCGATGTCGTCATCGCGACCGAATCCGCGCACATGTTCGTCACCGGCCCGCAGATCACGCGCGAGGCCACCGGTGAGGACGTGACCGCCGACGAACTGGGCGGCGCCTACCGGCAGGCCGACTGGGGCAATATCCACCACGTCGCCAAGGACGAGAAGGCGGCGTTCGAGTGGGCGCGTGAATATCTGAGCTTCCTGCCCTCCAGCTGCCAGGAGGAACCGCCGATCGTCAATCCGGGCCTCGAGCCCGAGATCACCGAGACCGATCTGGAACTGAACACCTTCGTTCCGGACTCCGACAACGCCAGCTACGACATGCACGAGGTGTTGCTGCGGATCTTCGACGACGGCGGATTCCACGAGGTCGGGTCGGATATGGCCCGCAACATCATCACCGGATTCGCCCGGGTGGACGGCCGGTCGGTCGGCGTGGTCGCCAACCAGCCGATGTATCTGGCGGGTGCGCTCGACGCCAAGGCGTCCGACAAGGCCTCGCACTTCGTCCGGATGTGCGACGCGTTCGAGATTCCCCTGGTGCTGGTCGTGGATACGCCCGGCTTCATGCCCGGTCTGGAGCAGGAGCGGGCCGGCGTCATCAAACGCGGCGGTCGCTTCCTGTTCTCCTTCGTGGAGGCGTCGGTGCCGAAGGTCACCGTCGTGGTGCGCAAGGCCTACGGCGGCGGCTGGGCGGTCATGGGGTCCAAGGCCCTCGGCGCGGATGTGTACTTCGCCTGGCCGACGGCCCGGATCGCCGTGATGGGTGCGGAGCAGGCGGTCGGCCTGGTCGGCCGTCGTCAGCTCGAGGCGGCGCCGGAGGATCAGCGCGAGGCCATCCGCAAACAGATGATCGACTTCTACAACGCGACCGCCGCCACCCCGTGGCCCGCGGCCGAACGCGGCTATATCGATGCGGTCATCGAACCCTCGGCGACCCGCTTGGAGATCCGCAAGGCGCTCACGCTGCTGCGCGACAAGCGCCTGCAGCGCAACCCGCGCAAGCACCACTTGCTGCCGCTGTAACCGCGCCATCGCCACCGACGCCGGCCTCCGCATCATTGTCGATCGAGGCCGGCGTTCGTGTCGGTACAGCGTCGCACCGCGACTGCCGGACCGCGGCGTCGTGCCTGCGCGTTGCTGCGGTTACGCCTGGTTGAACGCCGGGTAGCGCGTGTCTTTCGTGGAATCGCCCGGTCGGCGGGCCGCCATATGAGAGCCTTCAGCTATGGGTAGCTCACCGAAGGCTGTACTCGAAGGCGGGCCGGCCGACCTGCCGCACCGCATCGTTCCCATCACCCCACCCGGCATCGAATTACGCGTGCAGAACGCCGGTGGCTACGAACGTTTCAAATCCACACCACGCCGCCAGGACACCCCGGAAGGCAATCTTCCCGTCTACGAATGGATCGAACACGTCGACGTGTAGGGCAGCCAACCCACATCTCCGCAGATGACGACGGCGGGCGGCGCACGATATGTGCGCCGCCCGCCGTCGTTCGCCGGGACTACCGGTCAGAACACGCGCAGCTGTCCCGGACTCCAGAATCCGGAGCGCGTCGCGGTACCGGTGTCGATCTTCGCCGGGGTGGCGTCGGTGTAGTACCGGTTGTAGCGCTCCAGAGTGCCCCAGTCCCGAGCCCAGTTGTCCTTCAGGTAGGTCGGGATCGTGGTGGAACCCGCCAGCATCTGGGTGAAGCCGAGCGGGCCGCCGAATTCCTCGGCCTGCCAGGTATCGGTCGAGCTCACCGCGAGCGGGCGGTCGGGCAGGATGCGATAGTTCGGCATGGTCGCCACACCGTAGCGGTGCGGGAAGGGGTTCTGGCACGGGAACTGCAGGCCCACCGCCCAGTCCTCGAGCACCGGCTGTTCGGAGCCGAGGAAGGTGTTCAGCGTGACCATCTTCGGCACCCGCGGCGGTGTGAAGGCCAGCCACTGGTCACCGATCAGCACATTGCGATTGGCCGAGATCCGCACCGCATCGGCGTCCGCGGCGATCTCCGACAGCGGAACGCGCAGGTTGCGCCACGACGGCGCCGGGCCGATATCGCGCGGGACGTAGCTGCCCTCGAACTTCACCGAACCGTCGGGCTGGCGCTTGCCGTACTCCAGCTTCAGGTCCTGGCCGTACTGCAACGCACCCGTCTGATCGAAGGACAGGATGCGGCCGGCCGCCGAGATGACCACCAGCGGCGAATCCGCCGACCGAGCGGGCAGTTCGTACCAGCTCGAGGTCAGATGCGCGGGCTGCTGCAGGCCCTGCTGATAGCTGCCCATCACCGGTGTCGTCTTCGGGTCGAGGCCGAAGGGCAGTGCGACGGTCGAGCCGTTGACACCGGCTTCCTTGGTGGTGCCGCCGCCGGTGCCCGCGTTCTGGCCCTCGGCGAAGTTCGCGCCCACCGACTGGTTGGAGGTGTTACCGGTGCCCGGCTTCACCTCCACCGCATCGGCTTTCAGATCGGTCGGCACACCGTTGGGATCGAAGCCGGTCGGGTCGGCACCGGCCAGCGGATCGTTGTCCTTGGGCGGATGCGCGGGATCGATGATCGGATTCAACCGGCCCTGGTTCGAATTCGACTCGACCAGAACGTCGTCGGCGATTCCGCAGCGGTTGCCGTCGACCGCGTCGACGTTGCCGCGGGCCAGCGAATAGGCCGGGTACTGGGTCACCGCGCCCTTGGCCAGCGAGAGCACCTCGAACAACACCATCGCCGCGGCGACCAGCGTCAGCGGAATGGCCGCGAAGCGGCGAATACGCTTGCCGCGCGTGGATTTCGAACTCTCCGGCGGTTTGGCGTAACCCTCGCGCAGCGCCTGCCAGGCCACCACCGCGAGCGCGAGCCCGAACAGCACCAGCATGATCGTGTTGGACTGGAGTCCGTGCAGCGACACCGTCTTGTCGAACCACGGCACGCCGTAACTCGAGACGTACCAGTAGCCGTTGGTGCCGGAGAACGACAGCGCCAGCGCGAACAGCAAGGCGGCCAGGAAGATCGAGCGATTCTTGCGCGACCGCAGCGCCGTCGCCGACACCGCCACCGCGGTCACCGCCGCGAGCGCACCCGCGATGCCCGCATAGGCACCGAAGTGGTGGGTCCACTTGGTCGGGTTGAACATCATGAAGAAAATGGTTCCGCAGACCACCCCGATCAACCGCCAGGTCGGACCGCTCGAGATGCCCGGAATCTGCTTGCGCCGCAACAACACCAGAGCGGTCGTGATCAGGCACAGGATCATCACGATGAACGCGAACCGGCGCGAGACCGAACCGTCGACGGTCTGGACGAACAGGTAGTAGTAGCGCAGGTAGTCCTCGTACCAGGCCAGGTTCGGGCCGGTGAGGCGCCGCACCCGGTTGGCCTCCTGGATACCGGCGAAGGTCTGGTCGCTGTAGACGACGGTGAGTACCAGGAAACCGGCCGCCGCGATCGGCGCCAGCAACGGTAGTGAGGAGACGAACCCCGAAGCGCGCCAGCCGCTTCCGGCACGCGCCTGCAGATCGCGCTTGCGGCGCACCACGATGCGCACCAGCGGGCGGATACCGGCGAGCAGTGCGGCCACACACATCAGGCCGGTCGGCGCCGCGGCGAGCGTGAACGCCGCGACCAATACCGCGCCGGCGGCGGGCAACAGGCGTCCGGTCGCGATCGCGCGTTCGATGGACACCCAGGTCAGCAGCGCGCCCAGCGCGACGATCGGCTCCGAGCGCAGGCCGTTGTCGTAGGGCAGCCAGAAGGCGAGGAATACCAGCCCGCCGGTCCACAGCGCGACCTTCGAGGTCCGCACGCTGCGGCCCAGCCGCGGCACCACCTCGCGGCTGATCACCATCCAGCACAGAATTCCGCACAGCAGCGCGGGGATGCGCACCCACGGGCTGGCCGTGGAGATCTGCGCGAAGACCTGGATGACGTCGTAATACCAGCCGAACGGCGCCTCCGGCACGCCGTACCAGCGGAAGTAGTTGGCCAGATAACCCGCGTGCGGCGCCACGCGCACCATCGTCAGGATGTAGCCGTCGTCGGAGGTGTTGGCGCCGATGAAGTGCCACACCAGCAGGATGCTCAGCACCGCGCCGTCGGCCCAGGTCGGCTTCAGCCAGTGCGCGGGGAAGAAGCGGCGGTGACCGCGGCCGTCGCTGGTATCGAGGCGGCCGAGCGCGGCCAGCGCGATGAGTGTGCACAGCACCGCGGCGAGCATCGCGACCAGTTTGATCACGGTCGGCGACGACGAGAAGCGGGAGTCGACGGTCATATGGAACGACAGCCCGGCCGGCGCCGCACCCTTCAGATCCGAGAACACGCCGACCACCTGCGGACGCAGATCACCCTGCAGGGCGCCGTCCACCGGCACGGTCACCGTTTCGGTGCCACCGTCGGCGGCGGGCCGCTCGACCTGTTTGGTCAGGCCCTCGAAGTGGGCGTAGGTGCGGTCGATATCGGAGGTGATGCTGATCGCGGTGCAGCCGTCGAGTTCGGTGCGCTTCGCCGAGGCGACGATCGCGTTGCGGTCCACCACGTCGACCGAATCGCTGGTGACACGCACGAACATGCCCTCGAGCGCGGCCCGGTCGCCCTGCGGCGGCGCGGTGTTGAGCAGCATGCCGCCCTGGGGCAGTTGCGCCACCGTCGAACACGGGATGGAGGCCCGCAGATCCACCGGGACCTGCGACATCAGCGGCGCCTCGACATTGCCGATGGTCCCGCCCTGCGGCCAGTTCACCTCGGCGGTGGTCTGCTGGACCGGCAGAAACGGGGTGGCGAGCGCGAAGATCGCGCCGAGCAGGCCGGCGATCACGGCGATCAACCGGGCGGTGCGGAAATCGCGCGACGTCACCGGTTGTTCGGCGACCGTCGGTTTGGTCAAGACAGCTGTTGCGGCGTCGGGCACGGATGGTGATGTTATCTGCCCACACTGAGAGTGACGCTGTTCACGCCCCGCTATGTCACTTCGCCTTGATGGGCACATCCTTGACCCAGCCCCAGCGCGTCTGCACCGTCACACCGACGTCGGCCTGGCGCGCCTGCGGCACGTAGGGGGTGAATCGTTCCAGCGAACCCCAGTCCCGGCCCCAGTCGTCGTTCAGATAGGCGGGGATGGTCTGCGCCGACAGCAACAAACCTGTCCAGCCCAGTGGACCGCCGCCGATATCGTCCTGCCAGGCGTTGGAGGCGTCGGAACCGACCCGGTCCGGCAGGATGCGCCACTTCGGCACCTCGGCCACGCCGTCCTTGTGGTCGAACGGGCGCTGGCAGGGGAAGGCCAGGCCGACGTGCCAATCCTCGAGGACCGGATCGGTGTGTCCGACCACCGAATCGAGGGTGGCGAGCTTCGGCAGCCGGGGCGGCGTGACCGCCAGCCACTGCCGCGGCGTCAGGTCGTTGGCGACCGCCACGATCCGCACCGCGTTGGTGCCGTCCGGTACGCGGTCCAGCGGCACGCGCATATTCCGCCACGACGGCGCGCCGCCGATGTCCAGCGGTACGAACGAGCCCAGCGGTCGCACGGTGCCGTCGGCGGCGCGGTCGCCGAATTCGACGCGCAGATCCTGGCCGTAGGTGACCACGCCGTCGGCATTCACCGATTTGATCCGCCCGGCCGCGGTGACCACCAGCACCTTTCGGTCCGGGTCCTGGCGGGCGCCGGACAGATCCATCCGGTACCAGCCCGAGGTCAGATGCGCCTGCTGTTTGGTGCCGGTGGTGTAACTGCCCAGCACCGGGGTGCGGGCCGGGTCCAGCCCGAACGGCAGGGCCACGGTGCTGCCGTTGACGCCCACCTGCTGGGTGGTACCGCCGCCGGTGCCCGCGGTGGTGGTGTGCGTGGTCTTGTTCGCGGAATCGGTGTTGACCGAGTTGGCGCCGCCGGTGGTCGTCTCCTCGGCGTCGGCGGTCAGATCCTTGGCCACCCCATTCGGGTCGAAGCCCGTACTGTCGGCGCCGAGCGCGTCGGCCACGGAACCGGAGTAGGGCTGCAGCAGGGAATCGGCGGTGTCGGTTTCGGTGAGGACCGCGTCGGCCAGGGAACACGGATGTCCGCCCAGCGCACGGATATTCGACTTCGCGACGGAATAGGCCGGATACTGCGTGACGGCACCCTTGCCGAGGGAGGCGACCTCGAACAGCACCATGACCGCGGCCGCGATCGTCAGCGGTTGGACGGCCCACGTGTCGAACCGCCTGCGGCCGTTCGCTTTCCGATACGGCTCTCTGTAGTACTGATAGGCCGCCAGCAGCAGGCTCAGCACCGCGAGTCCGAGGAACAGCGTCGAGAGTCCCTTACCCGCGATCAGCGGCGCCTTGTCGTACCACGGCACACCGTAACTGGAGACGTACCACCAGCCGTTGGATCCGGTGAACGTGATCGCCAGCAGGAAGAACACCGCGGCCGCGAACAGCGAGCGGTTGTAGCGGGCCCGAATTCCGTTGATACCCACCGCGACCGCGGTCAGCGCCGCGAGCGAACCGGCCAATCCGGCATAGACGCCGAAGTGGTGGGTCCACTTGGTCGGAGTGAACATCATCAGCAACAGCGACATGAACACGATGCCGAGGATGCGGGCCGAGGGGCCCTTCGAGGTGCCCGGAATCCGGCCGTTCTTGCGCAACATGACCAGAACGCACACCAGCAGGCACAGCAGCATGCCGAGTATGCCGAACCGGCGGGCCAGTGAGCCGTCCGGCGCCAGCATCAGCAGCGAATCCCAGCGGGTTCGTTCGTCGAACCAGGCCACATTCGGGCCGATGATCTTGCGGACCCGGGTCGCCTCCATCACCGATGCCAGCGTCTGATCGGCGAAGACCACCACCAGGACCAGCGCTCCGGCGGCCGCGCCCGGCGCGAGCAGAGCGCCGTACCGCAGTATCGACGCGCCGGGCGAACCGCCGCCGCGGGCGCGGGAAATGATGTGCTGCAGGACCGGTCGCGAGCCGGCGACCAGAGCGGCGACGCAGATCAGGCCGGTCGGCCCGGCGGCGAGGGAGAACGCGGCGATCAATACCGCGACCGCGGCGGGCAGCAGTCGCCGGGTCGCGATCGAGCGTTCGATCGAGCACCAGGTCAGCAGCGCACCCAGGGCGATCAGCGGTTCCGGGCGCAGGCCGTTGTCGTAGGGCAGCCAGGCGACCAGGAACACCAGCCCCGCCGTCCACAGCGCGACGGTGTCGCGACGGACGCGAGAACCCAAGCGCGGCAGCACTTCCCGGCTGATCACCAGCCAGCACAGCACACCGGCCAGCAGCGCCGGCAACCGCATCCACCAGCCGGCGTCGCTGACCCGGGTCATCCAGGCCAGCACCTCGTACGGCCAGCCGAAGGGCGCCTCGGCCACTCCGAACCAGCGGTAGTAGTTGGCCATATAGCCCGAATGTTTCGACGCCCGGGCCATAGTGAGGATGTAGCCGTCGTCGGAGGTGTTGGCGCCGATCACATGCCAGACCACCAGCGTGCCCAGCACCACCACGTCCGCGACGGTGACCCGCCACCAGTGCGCCGGCAGGAAGCGTCGCGGCCGTCGGCCGTCGGCGGTATCGATCAGATGCAGGCAGATCAGCGCGATGAGGGTGAAGACGACCGCTCCGATGATCGCGGCCAGTTTCAGCGGGCTCGGCGTCGACGAGAAGCGTGAGTCGATGGCGGCGTGCAGATGGGCGTCGCCGAGCTGCTCGCGCGTCAGATCGGTGAAGACGCCGACGATCTGGGGCCGCACATCGCCGCCCACGGTATTGGTGAACGGTGTGCCGTCCTGGCGGGTGACACCGGTGAATTCGGCCGTCGTGGCCTGTGCGGTGGAGGTGACGGCGAAGCGTGCGCAGCCACCCACCTCGGCCAGCGGCGCCGACAGCAGCGGAATATCGCGCAGCCGGACCGAGAGCGTGCGCCCACCCGGCTCGTCGGCGACCTTTGCGATCAGGCCCTTCGCGGAGGCATTGGGCGCGTCGGCGGGCACGGTGGACAAGACCGTGCCGCTGGGGAGTTCGCGCAGCGCGCTGCACGGCAGCGACGCGTCGACGGTGAGCGGCACATACGACACCAGCGGCGCGTTCACCGGGACCGATTGCGGCTGCGGCCAATCCAGGCTCGCTCGGTCCTCCCGCACCGGCAGCAGCGGTGTGAGCACCGCGAGGGCGACGGCGATCAGTCCCGACAGGAGGGCGATCACGCGGATGCGGGGAAACGCTGGAGAGTCTGCGCGCACCCAGCGATGCTAAGCGACCGCAGCGACGGGCCCGGAGGTGGCAGCGCGCAACCGCGGAGGCCCCGGGTAGGTCGCCGTGGAATCAGCGCAGGCCGCGCACATCCCAGACGACGACATCGTCTACCACCTGCCCCGGGATGCCGAGCAACTGGTCGAGGGTCGCGCGGATCGCCCCGCCGTGTTCGGTCGGCGGCAGCACCACCACATCGGCGTGCCAGTAGGCGAGGTCGGCCAGCGCCCGAGTCCGTGCCCGGACATCGACCGGCTGGATCCGATCCGTTTTCTGTGCCCGCATCAACAGCGTCGCGGTCGGCCGGTCGTCGGGTCCGTAGCGGCCCTTCTTGCCGGCCGTCGGCCCGACGAAGTAGCCGCCCGCGAGCGGGAAGCCGAAATGGGAATCGACCTGCCAGTTCAGTGGCTGGGCGTCGAGCCGGGTCGGGGGCGGCGCGATCACGACCGACCCGTCGCCGACATAGCGGTCGACGGTGCCGTCGGTGAAGAATCGCGGCGTCGGATCGCGATGGGTCACCGGCAGTACGGTCGGTACCAGCGGGATCAGCGCCAGCGCCACGGCGGTGAACCAGATCACCGGCCGCAGATCGTTCGTGCCGCTGCGCGCGTAGTAGAGGATGCGCTGCGTACCCAGCGCCAGGATCGCCGCGAGCGCCGGAATCGCGGCCATGGTGAAACGCGTCTCCAGCACGGTGTTCAGCAGCGGCACCTGGTCGAGCCAGTGCCACGGCAGCGTGATCCCGGTATCGGACCTGCCGATCCGCAGCGAAACTCCCAGCGACAGGATGCTGTAGACCGCGATCACGGTCGTGGCCGCGCGAATCACCCGATATTCGCGGTTGCGCGAGCGCCACAGCCAGACCGCGGTCACCGCGGTCAACACCAGCAGCGGCCAGCCGAAGAAGGCGTTCTCCTCGGTCGGATTGATCGCGGGGGTCTCAGCCGGGGCGAAGACGCCGCCGAGCGATCGAGAGGGAAATTCGACCAGCGCCGTGAGATCGTTGCCCATCGGCCCGTGATCGATGGACCGGTAACTCTGCGGTCCGAAGAATTGCCACCACAGCGGAACAGCCGCGGCGGCCACCGTGATCACCGCGGCCAGCGCCAGGGTCGGCGTCACGGCACGCGCCACCCGCAGCCCGGTCCGAGGCCGGTGCAGGTAGTAGACGAGGGCGAACAGGCCGAAGCCGAGGGCGAAGATCAGCAGCGGTTCCTCGCCGAGCGCGATCTGGAGCGCGACCAGGACCGCGAGCACCCCGGCCTCCCGCACCCGCCGCGCCCGCGTCACCGGTTCGCCGCGCACGGCCCGGCGCGCCATCCGGATCACCAGGACCGCGAGCACCGGCAGAATCGCCAGACCGACGAAATTGGGATGGGCGTTGGCGTGCGAGACCATCGCGGGTGCGAAGCCGCAGAACGCGCCGCCCAGCGCGGCGGCGAAACGGGACGACACCAACTCCCGGGAGAACAGCCAGTACCAGGCGAAACCGGTTCCGGCCAGGCCCAGGGTCAGGACCAGGGCGAAGGTGACGGTCGGGCCGAACAGCAGCGTCACCGGAGTCAACGGGATACCGACGCCGAACATGGCGGTATTGGCCATCATGTTCACGCCGTCGGGATAGTTCTGCAGATTCGTGCCCAGCGGATTGTGCAGATGGATCACCGCATGCGCGGTTTCGGCGAAGAACCACTCCCACATCGACTGATCCTGGCCGCTCGCGACCAGATATCCGTGCGCGGTGTCGCGCCACTGCCCGGACAGGACGTAGACGGCGGCGGTCAGGTACACGGCCGCGACCACCAGATCCGCGCGGGAGGCGAGCAGACGGTCGCGCAGGCGCGCGCCCCGGGAGGGTCTGTCCCCGAGTGCCGGATCCAGGGGGCGCAGCTGGTGCCCCTCGGACAGGACGGCCGCGCTCACCCCCGGACGCTGCTCGTCCGGAACCGCTGGCCCGCCCTGCACCACTGGTAAAACACTCCTTCGGCCGACAATCAGCCACCCACCGTACCCATCCGGAGCGAGGCAGCGCCGGATGAGCGTTGGTTATCCACAGGAATGGAGAAATTCCACAGCGTTATGCACAGGGGGAGTCAGCGGCGTACGACCAGCGTGAACGGCCCGATATCGGTGATCCGGAAGTGTGGATCGGCGAAGAGGGTCCCCGGGAACTCGACCGTGTAGCGGCGCACGTTCGGATCGTTCGGATAGACGTCCTCGGCCAGGCGCAGGGTGTAGTTCTCGCCGCTGCGGCGGAACAGGAAGGCGTCCGGCGCGCGCCAGGGGGAGTGGTTCAGCGCGTCGATCAACTCGGCCGGTGATTTCAGTTCGCTCCACCGCTTGATCTCGGCGGCCCGGGCCGGGAAATCGGCGAGCGGATTGGCGTAGTGGGACGTCAGTGCCTGGAAACCGAAGTACGGGTAGTAGGACAGGAAGCTGGTGTCGGCGGTGAGGACCACCGTCTCGTCGCGCGGTCGCCCGGTCTGCTCGGTGAGGGTCTGATCGATGCGCCCGTAATACGACACCGCCGAGGGACTGCGCTTGTCCGCACGCGCCCCGTGGCCGTCGGTGTCGGTGTATGCGGTGGTGATCTCGGCGTTCAGGATGCCGGGGATGCTCTGGGTGAAGGCCAGCGCCCCCAGGACCGCGACCACCCCGGTCGCCGCCCGGAACCGCCGCGGTTCGTCGACGGCCTGGTAGATCGCCCGTGCCCCTTCGACGAATCCGAACGCGCCCGCCGCGGCGAGCAGCACCTGCAGGATGGGTTCCAACCGGAAGGCCAGCCCCGTCGTACCGGCCGCCGTGACCAGCATGGAGGCCAGCGACCACAGATAGATCGCGACCACCGAGATGGCCAGCGCCTGGGCTCGGCGCGAACTCGCCGCCCGCACCACCAGCCAGATGGTGCCGAGCAGGCAGAGCGCGCCGAGCAGCGGTTCGGAGAAGTCGAACATCGGGAAGGCCAGCCGCGAACCGGACTCCGGCAGGTAGTGCAGGGCGGTATTGGATTCCGGCAGATGCCCGGTCAGCACCTTCGCCAGGTACGGACCCCAGACGATCAGGGCCAGGATCGCGGCGATCGCCCCCATGACGATCAAGCGCAGCAGAATCGGCCACAGCAGGCGGAAGACACCGAGCCGCGGAGCACGCGGCTGATGCACCGCGATCTCGCGCTGCTGCCACCACAGGGTCGCCCACGCGACCAGGCCCATCAGGGCCACGGTGAAGACGGCGACCACGAAGAACAGTGTGTAGAACATCGCCGAGAGTCCGAGGAACGCGCCGGCTCCGATCGCCGCGCCCCAGCCGCCCGCGGTGCGCGGTTCGCCGGCCGGACTCGCTCCCGCCCCGAACTCGGCGGGCCGGTACAGCGCACCCCAGGCGAGCACCATCGCCGGTGCGAACAGGATCACCAGCACGGCGCTGTAGGCCTCGGGGGAGGCGAACGCCACCATCACCGCGGTGGTCGTCGCCGCGACAGCGACCGCCCAATCCCACCGAATCAGCTTGGACCACAACACGAGTGCCAGCACCGACGCCACCGCCAGCGACACGATCGCATACGGTTTGAACGTCTCCCACCCGGCCAGGCCGAGCAGATTCGCGACGCGTCCGCCGATCCAGAACCACCCGGCCGGGTAGTACGCCGGAATGTCGGCGTAGGTCATATCGTGCAGCGCGACGGTATCGGTGAGTCGCGTCAGGTATTCGGTGCGGAATTCCTGATCCACCGAAATGCCGAACAGATACAGCTTGGTCGCCGCGAGCGGCATTCCCAGCGTCACCGTGACGAAGGCGGAAATACCCGCCCAGGACAGCACTTTCGCCACCCACGGCCACCGGCGCAACCGGATCAGCACGATGGCGAGCACCAGCAGCACCGCCGCCCCCGCCTGGCCGACGGTGGTCAGCGCCCGAGTCACATTGGAGGAGTTGAACGCCGGCCACTGCACCGCCGACATCGCCGTCAGCCCGATCGCCGCCACCAGCGCGGCGACCACCGCCCCGACGGCAGCCTCCCCGAGCCCGCCCCCGATCTGCCGGACTAGTACGCGCACAGTGCCTCCGGATCCTCTCTCGCCGCCGATCTGCCCGCGAGCCTACAAGCCGGGTGGAACCGGTTCGCGTCGGTGCGACGCTCGCGCCGCGCCGGCGGCCGTCCTCGGAAAACGACGAAGGAGAGCCGGCGCTCGGTAGCGGCGACTCTCCTTCGCGGCTCGAGACCGAGCCGAACTAGATGGGAAGTTTGCGGAAGATCGGGCGCGGAACGTGGCGCAGGATCATCATGACCCAGCGGAACGTGCCGGGCGCCCAGACCAGTTCCTTACCCTTCTCGGACGCCGAAACCGCAAGCGCCGCAACGTCTTCCTTGTTGACCGTGAGCGGCGCCTCGGCGACGTGCGCGGAGAACTGCGTGCGCACCTGGCCCGGCCGCACGACGGTGACGCGCGGGCCGTGCGGGCGCAGCGCTTCACCCAGTCCGAGGTAGAAACCGTCCAGACCGGCCTTGGTGGAGCCGTAGACGAAGTTGGCGCGCTTGACGCGCTCACCGGCCACCGAGGACATCACGATGATCCGCCCGAAACCCTGGGCCTTCATCTTCTCGCCGACCAGCACGCCGACCGACACGCCCGCGGTGTAGTTGACCTCGGCTACGCGCACGGCCTTGAGCTGGTTCTGCCACAGCTCCTCGGCATCACCGTCGAGCGCGAAGGCGACGACCGCGACATCGATATCGCCGTCGGCCCAGGCCTGTTCGATCACCTTGGGGTGGCTGCCGGTGTCCAGCGCGTCGAAGTCGACGATCTCGACCTTCGACGCGCCCGCGGCCTCCAGCTGAGCCACCGACCGCGCCCGCAACGGATCGTTCGGCAGCGCCGCGAGCACCACCCGTGCCGGGCCCTTCTTCAGGTACTCCTCGACGATCGCGAGGCCGATCTCCGAGGTACCGCCCAAAAGCAGAATGTTCTGCGGGTTACCTACCGCGTTGATCACTGCAGCTCCAGCCTTCTCGCCATATCGGACATGAAAACGCCTGTGGGATCGACACTTCGGCGGACTTTGATCCACTCGTCGATCTTGGGATACATCTTGTGGAAGGTCTCCGCGGTGGTCCGGGAGTCCTTCGCGGTGTAGAGACGACCGCCGAATTCCAGTACGCGCCGGTCCAATTCGGTGACCAGCTCGTTGAGGCCGGGCCGCACGGGGAAGTCGACGCAGATGTTCCAGCCCTCCATGGGGAAACTCAGCGGCGCCTGGTTGCCCGGGCCGAAGAACTTCAGCACATTGAGCGCCGAGTAGTGACCGGAACGCTGGATGTCGACGATGATCTTGGTGAATTCGTCCAGCGCCTCGGGCGGCAACACGAACTGGTACTGGATGAAACCGGCCGATCCGTAGGCCCGATTCCACTCCGAGACGACGTCCAGCATGTGATAGAACTGCGTCAAGTTCATGATCTTGCCGGTGTAGTTGCCGCCGAGCGCGTAGTACGCCTCGCCGACCATACCGAGGGTGAGCTTGTTCGCCGCGAAACTCGGGAAGACGTTCGGCACCGTCAGCAGATTCGGCGCGTCGAACTTCAGCGGGTTGCCGCGCAGTTTCTTCGGCAGTTCGTCCAGCTTGGCCAGACGACCGCGAGATACGTTGGCGCGCCCCAGTTTCGGCGGTGCGCTGATCACGTCGAACCAGGTCGAGGAGTACGTGTAGTTCTCCTCGGAGCCGTCCTTGTGTACGGCGATGGTCTCGTCCAGCGTGGCGGTCTTGATGCCGTCGGCGATGAAGTAGGCCGTCTCGGTCGGCGTCATCTCGATCGTGGCACGCAGGATGATGCCGGTCAGGCCGTTGCCGCCGACGGTCGCCCAGAACAGCTTGGCGTTCTTCTTGGGACCGATGTGCTGAATCTTGCCGTCGGCGGTCAGCAGATCGATCGAACGCACGTGATTGCCGAAGCTGCCCGCGCTGTGATGGTTCTTGCCGTGGATATCGGAGGCGATGGCGCCACCGACGGTCACCTGACGGGTGCCCGGCAGGACCGGAACCCACAGGCCGAAGGGGAGCGCGGCCTTCATCAGCTGATCGAGGCTGACGCCGGCATCCACGTCGACGAGGTGGGTGTCGCGGTCGATCCGGTGGATGTTGTTCAGCGCGGACATGTCGATGACGAGGCCGCCACCGTTCTGCGCATGGTCACCGTAGGACCGGCCGAGCCCGCGCGCGATCACACCGCGCCGCAGGTACGCCGGCTTGGACTCGTTGTCCTCCGCGACCATGGCCACAGCCTTGGCGATCAGTTCCGGATCGCCGGTCGAGAGCACTTCGGAGGTGGAGGGCGCGGTACGACCCCAACCGGTCAGTCGACGGGTGCGCGTCGGCAGCGAAAAGCTGTCGGCGGAGCCGTTGCTGCTTGCCTGTGACGCCTCGCCGTCGCCCGCGGAGTTCGCAGGACCCGCGGCGGTGGAGGTCTGAGCTTTCGTGGACATCGGCATAGAGGCTACAGGTATGACCGGGGAAGGGGTCGGGTGTCGCGGGTCCGCGGCCCGCTCGAGGCGGATTTCACAGCGGCGACCGGGGCGGGAGCGCCACTGTCGCGGCGGCGTGGGGGTGCGGCTGTCGCCGCGGCGCCAGCGTGACCCGCTACTCTCGTGCCGTGAGTGCGGAACCCCATCTCCCTCTTCCGGCCGAGTTGCCCCTGGTAGACGAGCCAGGCGGTACGGATGTCGATCTGAAGACGCAGATTGTCCGGTTCGTCCTCACCGGTGGATTGTCGGCGGTGGTCGATTTCGGGCTGTACGTGCTGCTCATGACCCTGTTCGGAGTCCCGCGCGATTTCGCCAAGGCCTGCAGTTTCATCGTCGGCACCACCACGGCGTATCTGATCAACCGGCGCTGGACGTTCAAGGCGCCGCCGAGTCGCAGCCGTTTCGTGGCGGTGGTGATCCTCTACGCGGTGACCTTCGCGGCGCAGGTGGGCATCAACGCCCTGCTCAACGACACCCTGCCGGCGATGTCGGTGGATATCGCCGGCCATTCGGTGAAGGGTGCGGTGCTCATCGCCTTCGTCATCGCGCAGGGCGTGGCCACCGTGATCAACTTCGTCGTGCAGCGTGCGGTGATCTTCAAGATCCGCTGAGGGCCCGCGCCTGCGCCTTGGCGCCGAAGTAGTCCCCACCCTTGGCCCGCGCACTGTCGGTACCCCATTCCCGCTCCTCACGGGCGGCCGGCACCAGATGCGGGATGTGCTTGCGGCAATGGATGTAGGCCTCCTCGACATCCACGACCACCCACCGCTCGGCGATCCGCCCGCGTTCGGCCGCGGGCAGGCCGGGCACGCGGGCCCGCAATGCCTGATCGTCGACGATGCGTGCCGATCCGTTGATGTGCAGTCCGACCAGATCGTGCACGAAGTCGATCATCAGGATGCCGACGTGCGGATTCTCCAGGATGTTGCCGAGCGAGGCCATCACCCCGTTGCCCCGGTATTCCGGATAGGCGATCGTACGGTCGTCGATGACGTGCACGAATCCGGGTTTGCCGGCCCGGAAGCTGGTATCGCATTCCCCGTGCCGGTCGGCGGTGGCGATGAAGGCCATATCCATCCGGCCGACGAACTCGCGCATACGGCTGTTGAGTCGGTCGAGCACCTGTTCGTCGTAGAAACGCCCCGCACGCTCCTCGGTACCGAATCGCTGTTGCAGTTCCCGCTCGCCGTCACTGCCGCCTGTGAAACCGGACATGCCACACCCCTCCGGGTAGCTGAGATCCGCACGTGGATGGTTCGGCGCCGAACCTGGAATATGTCGAAATACTATAGGAACGAACGTATTTCGGATGGCGAATCCGGCAAGCCGAAGAGTCGTTTGCCCCGTGGATGCCGATCGATTCGGACGTATCGGAGAATCACACCGGCGTGATGGTCACCGGAACTCCGTTGAACACCGCATTTCCGGATACGGCGTCGATCCGCGAATCATCGGTCAGGGCATTGGCATTCACGCCGGCGTGCTCGCGCGCGACGGTCTGGGTACTGCCCGCATGTCCCCAGCCGTGCGGCAGGCTCACCACACCGGGCATGATCCGGTCGTTCGGTTCCACCGGCACGGTCAGCTTGCCGGACGCCGACTCGATCGCGGCCAGCTCGCCCAGCCCGAGGCGCGCCACGTCGTCGGGATGAATATGCAGCGTGCAGGTATTCGAACCACCGACCAGGGCCGGCACGTTGTGCATCCAACTGTTGTTCGACCGTAGGTGCCGCCGGCCGATCAACACCACATCCGGTCGGGCAGCAGACATTTCGGCCAGCAGCCGAGTCGTGTCGTCGAGCAGCTGCTGCGGCGCCAGCTCCACCTTCCGGGAGGCCGTGCGCAGCACGCCGGGCAGCCGCGGTTGCAGCGCGCCCAGGTCGACGCCGTGCGGATTGTCCAGCAGGACCTGCAGGTTCAGCCCCTCGGGCGCGATGTCGACGGATCGGCGATCGGGATTCCATTCGCCGTACGGGCCCAGGCGCAGCATCAGGTCGATGCGCTGTTCGGTGCTGTTCGCACCGATCAGTTCGCCGCGCCGCGCGCCGAGTCCGGCCTTGTGCGGGGTGCCGGCGATGATCAGCTCGTCCACCGCGGCGACGCAATCGGTTCCCGCCTCCGGCTGCTGCCCCGCCAGGGAAAGTGCCAGGCGGGCAAGTATTTCCGGTTCCGAGGGCCGGTCGCCGGGCAGGGCGACCACCGGCGGGGAATAGCGGGCGTAGTTGCGCACCGCGAACTGCAGCAGCGCGAAATCGTAGTGCGGCGCCTGCAGGGTGCGCGGCGGCGGCAGGATCACATCGGCATGACGGGTGGTCTCGTTGAGGTAGCGATCCACACTGACCATGAAGTCCAGTCCGGCCAGCGCTTCGCCGAGCCGTGCGCCCGCGGGAGCCGAGAGCACCGGATTGCCGGCCACCGTCACCAGCATCCGGACCTGCCCCTCTCCGGGGGTGAGGATTTCGTCGGCCAGCGTCGCGACGGGGAATTCGCCCATGGCTTCGGGCAATTCGCGCACGCGGCTGGCCCAGCGTCCGAGCCGGAACGGCCGTGTCCGCACGATGCCCAGGGCGGCGGCGGTGGCGAACATCGCGCCGCCCGGCCGGTCCAGATTGCCGGTGAGCACGTTGATCACGTCCACCAGCCACTGCGTGAGGGTGCCGAATTCGGCGGTGCAGGTGCCGATGCGCGCATAGACCGCGGCCGTCGGCGCCGCCGCCAGCTCCCGCGCCAGCCGCCCGACGGTCTCGGCCGGGATGCCGGTGCGTGCCTGCACCGCCTCGGGAGTGAACGGAATTGCGGCCGAACGGATCTGCTCGAGGCCCGCCACCTCGACGCGGATATCGGTCAGGTCCTCGGTGAAGAGGGTGTGCACGATGCCGAACAGCAGGTAGGCGTCGCTGCCGGGCCGGATGAACAGATGCTCGTCGGCGAGGTCCGCGGTGCGGGTGCGCCGCGGATCGACCACGACCAACCGCCCGCCGCGCTTGCGCAGCGCCTTCAACCGGCCCGGATAGTCCGGGGCGGTACACAGCGAGCCGTTGGATTCCAGCGGGTTGGCGCCGAGCATCAGCAGATAGTCGGTGCGGTCCAGATCGGGCACGGCGACCGTGAGTGGATCGCCGAACATGAGCCCGCTCGACACCTGCTTCGGCATCTGATCGGCGGTGCTGGCCGAGTACAGATTGCGGGTACTCAGCGCCCGGATCAGCGCCGGCACGTACAGCGCGCCGGCGATCGTGTGCGCATTCGGATTACCCAGATACAGCGCGGCGGCCTGGCGTCCGTATTCGTCGAGGACCGCGGGCGCTCGCTCGGCGATGAGATCGAAGGCCTCGGCCCAGGTGGCCTGCCGCCAGGTATCGGTGGCGCGATCCCGGATGATCGGTTCGGCCAGCCGATCGGGGTCGGCGTCCAGCGCCCCGAGGCTCGCGCCCTTCGGGCAGATGAAGCCGCGGCTGAACGGATCGTCGCGGTCGCCGCGCACGCGCGTCACCCGATCCTCAGCGTCCAGGGTGATCTCGAGTCCGCAGACGGCCTCGCACAGCGGGCAGGTGCGGTAGGTGGTCCGGGCTTCTGCGGTGACGCGCGACATGGATCCATCATCGTCGGCGGTCGGTCGTCGCGCCGCGATTCATCCGAAATGCACGAAAACCGCGAAACCGCGAGAACGCTGACGTTCTCGCGGTTTCGCGGATGGTCGATTCAGCTGGCGATGCGAGCGACCTGCGGCTTGCGGCCGGAGTTCGCCGAACGCACGGCCGCGGCGATCGCGACGACCGGCGGCAGCCAGCGGGCCTCGGTCGGTGCTACACCCCAGCAGGCCTCGCCGGCCGAGAGCTGGGTGGGCGGCAGCGGGATGCCCGCACCGTCGGTGTAGACGATCGCGCCGGCCGCGCGCAGCGCCTCGAGCGCCATCGCGGCCTTGGCGAGTCCGGTCACCAGGTGGATCTCGCGGCGCTCGGCGCCCGGGATCTCGATCACCGGTCCGGACAGGTTGTTGGCCCGCAGGAATCGGCGCACGTTCGCGGCCAGTTCGCCGGCGACCTCGATACCCGAAACATTCGCATCGGTGATCAGGCAGATGCCGTTGGCCGTTTCAGCGACCGTCCACCCGCGCTGGATGTAGTCCTGCGCGGTAGCGGCCAACGTCGCCGCGTGGACGGAAGTCGGAAACGCTGTACGCACTGTGTTCTCCATTCCCCGGGTAGATCTGGGTCCTGCGTCGGTGTTCATGGGACGTATCGGGCCGCGCTACCGGCGGTGTTACAACTTGGTGGAAATTTCTTCGTGATGGTCGGATACGTCACACGGGCGAGCGGTGATCGCCGGTGGCTATGAGCCTTTCGGACCGCCGTACCCCGCCGTTGTGAACTGCTACGACTACCACCTTTGTGCGCGTCACTGTGAATCGAATGCGTTGCCGCTGTTGATTCCCTGGCAGCTCGCTGGGAAGAAATGGGCTGAAAGTGTGATGTGAGTCGCATGTGACCGATGGGATTCGAGCCCGCCCGGAGATTGCTCGCTTGCGCTGTGCCGGGAGAGGATTCGAATCATGAGCGAAGACCCGCAGCGGCCCAGGAACCGGGATTCCGAGATCGGGGCCGCGCGCGATTCCGCTGGGGGCCCGCGGGATAGGGACGAGACGCCCGAATCGTCCGGACGCGACGACGTCGACGAGGGTTCCGGCGAAGACGGCGACGCCGACTACGCCGTGGAGTCCCGCTGGCTCGCGTGGAAGGACTCCGCCCGACGCCGCTGGTCGCCGGACGAGACCGCGGAGGACGAGACCGCGGAGGACGAGCGGCCCGAACCGTTCCGCAGTCCCGGCGCCTTCCGCGCCTGGTGTGGTGCGGCCGCCCGCGCGCTGCTGGATGTGCAGTTCCGCACCTCGGCCACGCGCACGCTGCTGCCCCTGGCCTATCTCCTGGGACTGGCCTTCGCGATCGGCATCCCGCTGGTCCTGGTCGTGGTGCTGTGGCAGGTGTCCGCACTGCTGGGAGTGATCTTCGCGATCGTGGTGGCCGTACCCCTCGGCCTGACCATCGCGGCATCGGTGCGATTGGTGCTGGAATTCCTGGTCAACGCCTCGCGGCTGGCGACCCGGGTGGAGCACATCAACACCCTCGCCGACGATCTCTTCCGCGCGCTGTCCGATGTCGCCGAGCCGGTGAACCAGCTCTCGGAAGATGTTCGCGCCGTGCAATTCTGGCGGTTCCGCAAACGTCCGCCGCGCAGGTAGCGGCGTCTGCGCGGCCCGCTCGATCGGCGCGGCTGTCGGGGGCTGTTCTGTTGTGCGACAATCCGTTCGGGGGTGTCCGGAGCGAGTTCCGATGCCCGCGAAGGTTTCTGCCGAGGGGGGAAAATGGCTTCACCGCAGGGGATCACCGGTTCGACCATGCCGCGGCGGCAATTGGGCCGGCGGCTGCGTGACCTGCGTAATCGCGCACGGATGACGACCCGGGTGGCCGCCCGCCGGCTGGAATGGTCGGAGGCCAAGATCTGGCGGATCGAGACCGGTCAGACCTCCCTGCGCAGCCTCGACGTGGAAGCCATGTGCAAGATCTACGGCGCGCCCGAGGCCGAGCTGGAACCTCTCACCGCGCTCGCCCGGGAAACCAAGGCCCGGGGGTGGTGGGCTCCCTACGGTGATGTGATCGCCGAGGGTTTCGACGTGTACATCGGCCTGGAAGAGGCCGCGACCCACATCTCGACCTTCGAGAACGAATTCGTGCCGGGCCTGCTGCAAACCGAGGAGTACACCCGCGCACTGCTGACCGCGGCCCGGCCGAATCTGAGCCCGGCCGAGGTCGAGCGCCGGATCGAGGTGCGCAGGCAGCGGCAGCGTCTGCTCACCCGCACCCCGGATCCGGTGCGGTTGGTGGCGATCATCGCCGAATCGCTGCTGTGGCGGCGGATCGGTGATCCGGCCGTGATCGCGGGCCAACTGGATCATCTGCGCCGGATGTGCGAGTTCCCGCATATCGACATTCGCCTGGTGCCCAACGATTCCGGCTACCACGAGGGTCTCGATTCCGGACGATTCGTCCTGCTGGAATTCGGCGAAGCCGACGCGGAAACCACCGAGCCGCCGGTGGTGTACGTCGAAAATTTCGCCGGCTCCACCTATTTCGACAAAAATTCCGATATCGACCGGTATCGGGGCGCATTCGCGAATATCCGCGCCGCCTCGGTGGACGGACGAGCGGTCCTCGACGAGGCCATCGCCGCTGCGTGACGCCCGGCCGGATTCGGTGCGGGCCGGATTCAGTGCAGGGTGCGTTCCAGGACGTCGCGGTGCGTCGGGACGGCGGCGGTGTGAACCGCGCGGCCCTTGTCGGTGAGGCAGACGTAGATCGCGCGGCGGTCCTCGGTGCACAGGGTGCGATCGACCAGTCCGTCGCGCTCCAGTCGTGCCACCGTTCGGGACAGTGCGCTCTGGCTCAGGTGGATGTCGTGCGCCAGATCGCTCATCCGATAGCTGTCGCACGAGGCGTCGACCAGACGGTCCAGCGTCTCGAACTCGCTGAGGCCGATGTGGTGTTCACGCTGCAGATCCTTCTCCAGCGCACAGGACACCGCGGCATGGCGAGCGAGTAGATCGCGCCATTCGCCGACCAAGCCGCCCGGCCCGTCGTTCCGGGCGGTCGGCACGGGGCAACCGGTGTCGGTATCACTCGGCGCTACGGACGGCAGACCTGCGGATAACGCCGTGTCCGGTGTTACCGCGTCCGTCGAATGCGCCGGAAACGCTGTCGACGCCTTTGTCATGTCGTCATCCTAGTGCGTGGGCCGGTTTCATGCAACTACATTAAATGCTTGTGCATTAGATGCACGCGCATGTAATGTTCCGCGACATGACTTCCACAGCAACACTTCCGGCCGCCTCGGCGGCCGACACTCGGTGGCCGATCCGGCTCTGGGGCATGCTCATCACGCTGTGCATCGTGCTGTTCCTGGACGGCCTCGACGTCTCGATGGTCGGCGTCGCGCTGCCGTCCATCGGCACCGAACTCCACCTCGAAACCTCGACCCTGCAGTGGCTGGTCAGCGGATACGTCCTCGGCTACGGCGGACTGCTGCTGCTCGGCGGCCGCACCGCCGATCTGCTGGGGCGGCGCAAGGTCTTCCTCATCGCACTGGCCGTCTTCGCGGTCGCCTCGCTGGCGGGCGGGCTGGTCAGCTCCGGGCCGCTGCTGATCGCGACCCGCTTCGTCAAGGGTCTGGCGGCCGCTTTCACCGCGCCGACCGGGCTGTCGATCATCACCACGAATTTCGCCGAGGGGCCGGCGCGCAACAAGGCGCTGTCCATCTACACCGTCTTCGGTGCCGGTGGCTACTCGATGGGCCTGGTCTTCGGTGGCCTGATGACCGGTTTCGGCTGGCGCTGGACCTTCCTGCTGCCGGTGCCGATCGCGCTGGCCGCCCTGATTTCCGCGGCGATCCTGGTGCCGAAGGACAAGGGCGACACCGCCGAAGGTGGACACGATCTGCTGGGTGCGTTGTTCTCCACCGCCGCCATGCTGCTGCTCGTCTACACCGTGGTGTCCGCACCGCAGGCCGGCTGGGGTTCGGCGCGCACCGTGGGCTCGTTCGCGGCCGTCCTCGTCCTGTTCGTCGCGTTCGTCGCGGTGGAGAAGCGGGTGCGGCATCCGCTGATCCGGCTCGGCATCCTCCGCAAGGCCACACTGGTGCGGGCCAGTCTGGTGATCGTCGCGGTGGCGGGTTCCTACTTCAGCTGGCAGTTCATCGTCACCCTGTACCTGCAGGACAGTCTGGGCTGGTCGCCGCTGACCCTGGCGATGGCGCTGCTGCCGGTGGGTGTGCTGGTCGCGCTGTCCTCGGTGTTCTCCGACAAGTTGGTGGACCGCTTCGGCACTGGCCCGATCATCGCGGTCACCACCACCGTCATGGCGATCGGTTACCTGCTGTTCCTGCGGATCGACACCGCACCCTCCTACGTCGCGGTGATCCTGCCCGCGGTGCTGCTGATCGGTATCGGATGGATCGGCTTCCCGGCCATCAACATTCAGGCCACCAACGGCATCGAGGACGAGGAACAGGGCCTGGCGGCCGGTGTGCTGCAGACCTCGATGCAGGTCGGCGCGGCGATCGTTCTCGCCATCACCACCGCGCTGATTTCCTCGGGCCCGCACGGTAATTCACCGCAGGCGGTACTCGACAGCTACCGTCCCGGTCTGATCTTCGCGGGTATCGCGGCGATCATCGGCGCCCTCATCGCCTTCACCCACTTCCTTCCCACCCGCAGGAAGCAGCAGGAGGTCGAGGACACCGAACAGGCACCGGAACTCGCGGCAGCCTGAGATCCCTTCCCGAACGCCACGTCCGGCTCATACCCGTTCGAGCCGGACGTGGCGTCCGCGCGATCCGGGCCGGGAGGGGGAACCCGGGGACTTCAGCGAAGTTCGCGCAGGCGCGGCGCGGCCGCATCCTTCGGGGAGCGGATGAAGGTCAGCGGACTGCCGTCGGAACCGGCCGTGGGCCAGTCGATTCCGAGATCCGGATCGAAGGCGTCGAGGTCCCGGTCGAATTCGGGGGAGTATTCGAGGGAGCAGAGATAGGTGACGGTGGAATCGTCGGCCAGCGACAGCAGGGCGTGACCGAGACCCTCGGAGACGAAGACCGAGCGGCGCGTGACGTCATCGATCACCACGCTGTCCCAGCGGCCGAAGGTGGGGGAGTCACGGCGCAGATCCACCACGACATCCAGGAAGGCGCCGCGCATACAGGTGACGTATTTCGCCTGGCCGGGCGGATTCTCGGTGTAGTGGATGCCGCGCAGGACACCGGCCGCCGAGGTGGAGGTGTTCATCTGCAGCAGGTCCAGGGGCCGTCCGGTCGCCTTCTCGAATTCCGAGGCCTTGAACGTCTCGGCGAAGACGCCGCGCTCGTCGCCGCGCAGCACCGGCGTGAACTCCCACGCACCGGGGACCGCCAGTTCTCGAATCCGCATGTCAACCGTCCTGTCCGTAGCGATCGTCGCGCCCGCGATTCAGCAGGTCCAGCAGGTAGGTCCCGTACCCGGAGCGCACCAGCGGTTCGGCCAGCCGGCACAACTGTTCGTCGTCGATGAAGCCCATCCGCCAGGCCACCTCCTCGGGCACGCCGATCTTGAGGCCCTGTCGTTCCTCGATGGTGCGCACGTAGTTGGCGGCGTCCAGCAGCGAATCGAAGGTTCCGGTATCGAGCCAGGCGGTACCGCGTGCGAGGGTTTCGACCTGCAACCGCCCCTGTTCCAGATAGGTGCGGTTGATATCGGTGATCTCGTATTCGCCGCGCGCGGACGGCCGCAGTCCCCGGGCGATCTCGACGACGTCGTTGTCGTAGAAGTACAGGCCGGGAATGGCGTAGTTGGACCGCGGGAGTTTCGGCTTCTCCTCGATGGAAACGGCTCTACCCCGGTCGAATTCGATCACGCCGTAGGCCGAGGGATCGGATACCCGATAGGCGAAGACCGCGCCGCCGTCGAGGCCGTCGAAGCGCCGCAACCGGGTGCCGAGACCTGGACCGTGAAAAATGTTGTCGCCGAGCACCAGCGCCGCGCATTCGCCGCCGATGTGGTCGGCGCCGAGCACGAAGGCCCGGGCCAGGCCGTCGGGTTCGGGTTGCACCACGTAGTCGATCGCCAGACCGAACTGGGTGCCGTCGCCGAGCAGCCGGCGGAAGGCCCCGGCATCCTCCGGGGTGGTGATCACCAGGATGTCGCGAATGCCCGCCAGCATCAGCGTGGACAGCGGGTAGTAGACCATCGGCTTGTCGTACACCGGGACCAGTTGCTTGCTGACCCCGCGCGTGATCGGGTGCAGCCGGGACCCGGTGCCCCCGGCCAGAATGATTCCGCGCATGTCACGCAAGTCTGCCAGCTCTCGCCCGCTGGGGCTCGATGAGGTTCCGAGTAGACCGCGAAATGGTCACGATGGTTTCGCCGGACCCTGGTCGGGCGATCAGTATTGCGTAGGTCACACATCCGTGGTGTTCTGAAACACCAGTGTGTGAGATGTCAGCGCCGACACCTCAGCTACCGAATCTGCCGGTAGCCGGTCACTCGGCGCCGAGTGGCAGGTAGGTGCGCGATGACGGCGATTCCCATCGGCGAGGCCGAATACGGGCCGGGGTTCGAACCCGGTGTTGTCGTGGATCCGGTGGTGGTGAACCCGGACCGATCGAGTCTGCATTCGCAGGCGGTGCTGCTGACCTGCCGGAACGTGGTCGGCCCCGTCATCCGGCGCTATCCGATCACTCCGATGACCATGCCCGTCGCGCGGGTCCTGATCGACCGGCTGGCGGCGCTGCGGCCGCAGGTGCGTGGCGTGGAACGCGAACAGGTGCGGATGAGCGGCTTCCGGATGGAGATCATCCGCCCGGCCGGCGCCCGGCGATCCCTGCGCGACGGCGCTGTGATGTACATGCACGGCGGCGGGTTCTTCCTGTGCGGACTGGACTCGCACCGGCCGGTGGCGGCCAGCCTGGCCCGCCGTACGGGGCTGCCGGTGGTGAACGTGGACTATCGGCAGCTGCCCGGGACGAATATCGCCGGATCGGTCGAGGACTGCCTCACGGCCTATCGCTGGCTGCTGCGGCACGGCGCCGATCCGGCACGCATCGTCTTCGCCGGCGATTCGGCGGGCGGTTTCCTCACCTTCGCCACCGCGTTGCGGGCGGCGCAGGCCGGCCTTCCCGGGCCCGCGGGCCTGGTCGGGTTGTCGCCGCTGCTGGATCTCGATTACCGGCTCAAGGGCGAGTACATGAACGTCGGTCGCGACGCCTACATCCCGATGGCGGCGGTGCGGCAGATGGTGCGCTACGGGGCCGAGGCGGAGCGGCCGCTGGACCCGGCCTTGTCACCGGTGAACGGATCGCTCACGGGCCTGCCGCCGGCGCTGCTGATCGTCGGTGAGGACGAATTGCTGCGCTGCGACAGCGAATTGATGGCCCGTCGGCTCACCGCGGCCGGCGTGCCGAATTCGCTGGAGCTGTGGCGCGGGCAGGTCCACGCCTTCATGAGCATCCTGCCGAATATGCCGGAGAGCCGCGCCGCGCTGGCCCGGGTGGCGCGATTCGTGCGGGCGCGGGTCGAGCCGGAAGAGGCCGCGCGGACCGCCTGACAGGCGCATCGAACACCGCCTGAGACGACAGTGCCCCGCCCACCGTGCGGTGGGCGGGGCACTGTCTCTGATCCGAGGATTCCGCCCGCTCAGGGGAGGACGGGCAGCCTGCGGAATTACTTGGCCGGCGCCGGCGGGTTGAACGGCGCGGTGGTGGTGGCCCAGTACTGGATCGCGGCGCCGATCGCGACCGGGGCGGTCACGAAGATCTGGCCGGCGAGCACGCCCAGGAAGCCGACAGCGGCGGCACCTGCGATGCAGCCGCCCAGCGGGCCGAGGCCGAACAGAGTGGCCAGCGCACCGGTGGCGACGACACCGAGGGCAGCGCCCGCGATGCAGCCGATGGCCGCGCCACCGATACCACCGACCAGGGTGCCGATGGTGGCGCCGGTGGAGATGGTGTCCTTCAGACGGGTGAACGCCGCGACCTCACGGTCGTAGGGGGTCTTCCACGGAGCCGACTCCTCGAACGGCAGCGCGACCGGCTTGTACACCGCGTGCTGCTCGTCGAACTGCGGGGTCAGGGTGGCGGTGTTGCCGGAGATGTCGGCGGCGATCGGGAACTCGAAGTCGTCGACCCGGAAGTTCAGCGGGGTGCCGGCGAGCACGGTGCCGTTGGCGGCCTTGATCTTCAGCATGCCGTCTTCGTTGACGATCGAGCCGCCGTCGGTCTTGATCACGGCTTTGTCGTTGTCGACGACTTCGGCCTTGTAGTAGACGCTTTCGGGCGCCGCGGGGGCGGCGGGGTCGGCCGTGGCAGTTCCGGCTGCGACGCCGACGGCGGCGACCAGCATGGCGGCGGTCGCGACGAATTTCCTCATCATCATTTTCTGCGGAACCTCGATACAGAGTGGTTCTGGGACATGAGAAATAGAAATCGACGTCAGCTAACGAGCGGTGAACCTGTTGTGTCCGTTCATTCAAATTCTGTTCACCATCGGGTTCTTGCCGATTGTCAGGTTGCGGAAACATGCAGTATGCGTGCGGTTTTCGGACACCACCAACAATTCGAACAAAAAGGACATCGAGAGCGTGGTGTGACGAAGGTCACACTCTGCTGTGGAGCCGGTGTGACTCGAAGGTGATTCAAAGTCCGTATTCGCGCCCACGTTAGGGTGGCACGGTGCGATTGCTCGTAACCGGCGGAGCCGGATTCATCGGCGCGAACTTCGTCCATCAGACCGTGGCGGATCGACCCGACGTCCGCGTCACGGTGCTCGACGCATTGACCTATGCCGGAAATCGCGCCTCACTGGCGCCGATCGCCGATCGGATCGAGTTCGTACACGGCGATATCGCCGATTCCGGTCTGGTGGACCGCTTGGTCTCCGGAGCCGACGCAGTGGTGCATTTCGCGGCCGAATCCCATAACGACAATTCGCTGGCCCGCCCCCGGGCGTTCGTGCAGACCAATATCGTCGGCACGTTCACTCTGCTCGAGGCCGTCCGCAAATATGATGTGCGCTACCACCACATCTCGACCGACGAGGTCTACGGCGACCTCGAGGCCGACGATCCGGCATTCACCGAGAACACCCCTTATCAACCGTCCAGCCCGTACTCGGCGACCAAGGCCTCCAGCGATCTGCTGGTCCGTGCCTGGGTGCGGTCGTTCGGGGTGCGGGCGACGATCTCCAACTGCAGTAACAATTACGGTCCGTATCAGCATGTAGAGAAATTCATCCCGCGCCAGATCACCAATCTGATCGACGGGGTGCGACCGCGCCTCTACGGCGCCGGACATCAGATCCGGGACTGGATTCACGTCGCCGATCACAATCGCGCGGTGTGGGACATTCTCGACCGCGGGCGCATCGGGCAGACATATCTGATCGGCGCCGACGGTGAACTGGACAACCGGACCGTGGTGGAGCTGCTGCTCGCCGAATTCGGCCGCGACCCCGGCGATTTCGATCACGTCACCGATCGGCCCGGGCACGATCAGCGCTACGCCATCGACGCCACCCTGTTGCGCGCCGAACTCGGCTGGCGCCCCCGGTACGGCGATTTCCGCGCCGGACTGGCCGCGACGGTCGCCTGGTACCGCGACAACGAGGCGTGGTGGCGCCCGCAGAAGGACCACACCGAACGCGCCTACGCGGCGGCCGGCGAAAAGGTGCTCTAACCCCAGATCAGGACGTTGTATTTGATCGCGGCCGCGGCCAGGGCCACCGCGGTCGCGACCACCACCGTGATCGCGGGCCCGCGTACCGGCGTCACGCCGCGGGAATCGCTCAGCCGCAACGGCATCCACCGCAGCAGCACCGCGAACCCGGCGATCGCGAGCGGCACGAAATAGCGCCCCTGCACGCCGTCGATCATCCAGTAGTCCACCGGTGTGAACGACATGTAGAGCGTCACGTAGATCATCGCGACGCTGGCCAGCACGGTGAGCGCGACGATCCAGGTGCGCCACCGGTTACCGGTCAGCCGATCCGCGATTCCGGCGCTCACCGCCAGCGCCAGCAGGCAGGCCAGAATCGACAGCGCGGGAACGTCCACATAGGCGAATCCCAGCTCGCCGAAGAATTGGATGAACCATTTCTCGTCCCGATACCAGATGCTGTCGCCGAAGGTAGTGGCGAAATGCGCCGGATCGGAGAGAATTCCGTGCAGCTGGTCGCCGGGGCGCACCGAACGCCATTCCGACGGCTTGCGCATCAGGCCCATACCGTCGCCCGTCGGTGCCGCGATCTTCATCCACACCGCGAACAGGATCGCGCCCAGTGCCGCGAAACACCACGGCAGCCAGCGCAGCGCCTTCCCGAAGCCGTACTGCCGGGCGGGAATCAGCACCACCAGCATGGCGAGGATGACGTAGGTCGGCTTGCTCAGCGGCAGCGCCAGCGTCGCCGCCAGGGCGGCCACGACCTCCGGCTTGGTCAGCCGGGTGTCGAGGAAGACGCCCTTCACCACCAGGCACGACACCAGGACGGCGAGGGCGTTGGTCACGGTGTCGGCGGTGACCGTGCCGGCCTGGAACAGCGCGATGGGCAGCACCGCGATCGTGAACACCAGCCACTGGATCCGGAACGTCCGCAGCGCCCGCAGCGCGAACGCCACGATCACCAGGTAGGCGAGTAGTCCGGCGAGCCGGGTGAGCAGCACCGTATCGCCGACGTCGAGGCCGATCGCCTGCGCCAGCCGGATGCCCACGGCCGCGGGGACATACGGCACCGGCGAGTAGGCGGCGGTATTGGTGAACCACATCTGCTTGGTCGCGGTGGTGGTCACCGGCGCGGAACCCAGCCGGTCGTAGGCGGTCTCGTCGGCGGCCAGCGGGGCCGGCTCGGTCGGGTGGCGGTTGTAGTCGGTGAAGGCGTAACCCATCAGACCGTCGACACTCAACGGGATCTGCCCGCCGTAGGAGACGCCGCGGTCGTCGGTGATCCGCTGAGGGGTGAATCCGCCGTGCGCCACCTGGTACGCGCGGCCGAACTGGGTGATCTCGTCATGGCCCCAGAACGGCGGGGTGATGGTCGCGAACACGATGCCGAAGACGCCGGCCACCAGGACGAAGACCGCCGCGGCCGGGCCCAGGTGGTGCGCGATGCCGGATCGGGCGCGCCGGAGCAGGCCCGAGTGCTCTCGCTGTTCGGCACCCGCGGTGCCGCTTTCGCGGTTCGTCTCGTCGCGGTTCGGCTGCTCGGTGTCGGCTTCGCCGGTCACGGCCTCGCGGTCGGAGGCCGGCCTATCGGCGGCCTCCTTGTCGGCCTGGGTCGTCATCCGTGTGCCTGCCGGACCTGCTCGGGCGTTTCGGCGCCGACGGCCGAATACCGCAGGTACATCAGGCGGGCGGCCTCGTGCCGGGATCGGCGGATGCCGTCGAGGATCAGACCGGCGGTCCACGCCAGGCTGCCCAGCAGCAGCAGGGTGAAACCGAGGAACAACGTCGGGAAGCGCGGAACCTGGTGGATTTCGTAGAACTGGATCACTATCGGCACGATCAGAATGATCGAGATCAGCCAGGCCAGCGTGCCGAACAGTCCGTAGAACGCGACCGGACGTTCGTGCCGGGCCAGACCGAAGATCAGGCCCAGAATCTTGAATCCGTCGTGGTAGGTGCGCAGTTTGGATTCACTGCCCTCCGGCCGGTCGCGGAATCCCACCCGCACCGAGGTCTGCGGTACCCGCAGATGCAGCGAATGCACGGTCAATTCGGTTTCGATCTCGAATTCGCGCGACACCGCGGGGAAGCTCTTCACGAAGCGGCGGGAGAACACCCGATATCCGGAGAGCATATCTTCGACGTTCTCGCCGAATACCTTGCCGACCACGCCGTTGAGGACGCGGTTTCCGGCTTCGTGGCCCGCGCGGTAGGCCTGCGTGCCTTCGTCCTCTTTCCGCACGCCGAGGACATGGTCGTAGGGGCCCGACAGCAGCGCCTCGATCATCTTCGGGGCGGCGAAGGCGTCGTAGGTGTCGTCGCCGTCGATCATCAGGTAGACGTCGGCCTCGATATCGGCGAATGCGCGCCGGACGACGTTGCCTTTGCCCTTGACGGTCTCGGTGCGCACGATCGCGCCCGCCTCCCGGGCACGTTCGGCGGTGGCGTCCGTGCTGCGGTTGTCGTAGACGTAGACGTCGATGCCCGGCACGGCAGCCTTGAGGTCCGTGACGACCTTGGCGACCGCAGCCTCCTCGTTGTGGCAGGGCACGACTGCGGCGATGCGAAGCTCGGTGGGGTTCACCCCGTCAATCCCTCATTTGATCGGCCGATGAAATACGGAACACCGGGAGGGTACAGGCCGGGGCCGCAGTCGCGCCCGCTAACCCTCACTGTGTCCGGTGCGGGGCGGTGCACCCGCCGCGACCTCGCGCCCTTTGCGTGCGCTGTGAGCCGCTCGGTCGCACCCGCGGCGAGCCCGCTCGCCACCGGGATCGCGCGGTGGGGAACCGGGGTGCGGTACCGTCGCCGGGTGGCCAGCAGTGAGACGGCGACCGAACCGGTCGATCGAACCGGCGATACCTTGCGACACAAGGTCGTCACCGCCCTGCGGCAGGGATCGGCCTTTCTGGTGGTCGGCGCGATCGGATTTCTCGTCGACGCCGGCACCTACAATCTGCTGGTCTTCTGGGGCGGCGACGGAGTTCTGAATCGCGCGCCGCTGGTCGCGAAGATCATCTCGATTCTGGTGGCCACGGTGGTCACGTATTTCGGCAACAAATGGTGGACTTTCGCGCACAAGCAGGGGGGCAGTCCCGCCCGCGAATATCTGCTGTACACCGTTTTCAATGTGGTTGCCATCGGATTGCAGCTGGGGTGCCTGGCATTCTCCCGATATGTCCTGCACCTGTCCTCGCCGCTGGCGGACAACATCTCCGGCACCCTGATCGGCCAGATCGTGGCGGTGGTTTTCCGCTACTGGGCCTACGACACTTTCGTCTTCGCCGAGTCGCGCTCGGGTCGGTCGGACGCCGCGACATGAGACGGACATAATGGGTATCGCTCGCACCGAGCCCGCACTTGACCGCGCCCGCGCCGGATTCGGCGCCATCGGACACTGTTTACGAGGGATTCCACCATGGATCAGTCGGCTGGCCAGGCCGTGACCGCCACCGAGAACGACCCGCGGATCGCCGAGCCCGCGCCCGGCGCCCTGCGGACCGAGCACCGCGCCCCCGACCGCCTGGTTCTGGCCCGGGGCATCTTCACCGGCCCGGCGCCCAAGATCAGCGATGAACTCTATGCGGTGGTCAAGGGCAAATCGCATCGCGAACGGCTGTCGCTGCGGCTGGAAAAGGGTGCGCACGCCCATACCAACACCTATTTCGGCCGATTCGCGGCCAGTTACTGGCAGCGCTGGACGACGGTGACCGAGGTCGAGGTCTCGATGCGGGTCGCGGTCGGCGACCGGGCCCGGATCCGGCTGGCCGCCTCCGATATCGCCGGGCACCGGCGCATCATCGACTCCGCGGATGTGGATTCCGACGGGGTGATCACCCTGCGGGCGCCGCTGGATCAGTACGTGGACGGCGGGGCGCTGTGGGTCGAGTTCGATGCTGTCGGAGGCGAACTCGCGATCGGTGAGCTCACCTGGACCGCGCCCGCGCCGGATCGCGTCCGCCCGGTCGCGATCGCGATCTGCACCTTCAACCGGGCCGAGGACTGCGCGCACACCGTCGCCGCCCTCGCCTCGGATCCGGAGGTGCTGGCGGCCATCGACGCGGTGTACGTGGTCGATCAGGGCACCGACCTGGTGTCGGACCGGGAGCTGTTCCAGCAGACGCAGCCGCGTTTCGGTGACAAGCTGCGCTACATCCGGCAGCCGAATCTCGGCGGGGCGGGCGGCTTCACCCGCGGGTTGTACGAGGTGTCGGCGGCGAACGAGCACGCCGACGTCATCCTGATGGACGACGACATTCTCTGCGAGCCCGAAACGGTGTTGCGGCTCAACGCTTTTGCCAATCTCACGGTGGAACCGACCCTGGTCGGCGCGCAGATGCTGTTCCTGCTGAACCCCGACTATCTCAACGTCGGCGCCGAGGAGGTGCACCTGAACGAGCTGCGGCACGGTCAGAAGGTGCCCAAGGCGTTGCGCAACACCAGCATGCTCAAGCGCAATCAGGAGCGCCGCGTGGACGCCGGCTACAACGCCTGGTGGACCTGCCTGATCCCGGCCGAGGTGGTGGCCCGGATCGGATTGCCGCTGCCGATCTTCTTCCAGTGGGACGACGTCGAATACGGTGTCCGCGCCCGCGAGGCGGGTTTCGTGACCGTGACGCTGCCGAATGCGGCGGTCTGGCACGCGGACTTCTACTGGAAGGACTTCGACGACTGGGCGCGCTACTTCAGCATGCGCAATTCGCTCATCGTCAGCTCCATGCACACCGATCTCGACGCGAAGGCGGTGACCCGCAAGCTGTTCCGTGAGATCGCGGAATATCTGGTGGGTATGCAGTACGGTCTCGCGCACACCACACTGCAGGGCATCGAGGATTTCCTGCAGGGCCCGAAGATCCTGCGCGACGGTGGAATTCAGGCATTGGCGGCCGCCCGCACCAGCCGCGGTGACTACGGTGAGACCAAGAAGCACCCGGCCGCCACCGCACCGGTCCGGCAGTCCGACATCCAGCTCCGTCGGGCCGGCGGCGAACCGAGCCGCCCGCTGCTGGTGCTGGTCAAGCGTGCGATCCAGCAGTGGACCGGACGCACCCAGCACGGTGTCGTGGGCGTCACCCGCGAGGATGCGCACTGGTGGCATCTGGCCCTGTTCGATCACGTCGTGGTGACCGACGCCTCCCAGTCCGGCGTGCGAATCCGGCAGCGGGACAAGGAGAAAGCCCGCGCACTGCTCTTGCGTACCGTCCGGGTCCTGCGCCGGCTGCGCCGCGAACTCCCGGAGCTGAGCCGCCAGTACCGGGCCGCGGCGCCGGAATTGACCAGCCGCGAGAACTGGGAACGGCTCTACGGCATCTGATCCGCGGGCCCGCCCGGTACGTCACCGGGCGGGCACCGTCCGGTTCACCGCTGACCATCTTCGCACTCCTGTCGACAGCCCGACCCGGGTGCCGATGTATCGGCGTCGGATCGGGCTGTCGGTAGTGGCAACACCACTGTGGCGGGGAGTGTGGACCGCCTAGAGGAACAGGTCCGTGGTCAGCGGGCCGTCACCGGGGACCACGCGGTACTTGTCCAGATCGGTGACGCCGTGCGAGTTCAGCACCTCGTCGTCGATGAAGAAGTTGCCGGTGGTGTCCTTGGCGGGGGAGGTGAGGACCAGGTAGGCGGCGTCGGCGTAGATGTCGGGGGTGCGGGAGGTCTGGACCATTTCCTCACCGCCGAGCAGGTTGCGGACCGCGGCGGTGGCGATGGTGGTGCGCGGCCACAGCGAGTTCACGCCGATGCCGTACTTGCGCAGTTCTTCGGCCAAACCCAGAGTGGTGAGCGACATTCCGTACTTGGCGATGGTGTAGCCCAGCGAGCTGCCCGCCCATTTCGGGTCGAGGTTCAGCGGCGGCGACAGGGTGAGGATGTGCGGGTTGCGCCCGGCCTCGGCCGATTCCTTCAGTGCCGGGATGCTCGTCTTGGACAGCAGGAAACTGCCGCGGCAGTTGATGTCCTGCATCAGGTCGTACTTCTTCATCGACAGCGTCTCGGTCGGTGACAGATCGATGGCCGAGGCGTTGTTGACGACGATATCGATACCGCCGAACCGCTCCACGGTCTGGCGCACGGCTTCGGCGACGCCCTCGTCGTCGCGCACATCGCCGACGAATTTGTGCACCCGGCCGCCCACGGCCTCGAGTTCCTCGGCGGCGGTGTGGATCGTGCCCGGAAGTTTCGGATGCGGCTGATCGGTCTTGGCGATCAGCGTGATGTTCGCACCGTCGGCGGCGGCCCGCTTGGCGATCTCCAGGCCGATGCCGCGGCTGCCGCCCGACATGATCATGGTGCGGCCGGCCAGTGGCTTACCAGCTTCGGTCATATCCCTGCTCCCATCTGTGCGATCACCCCGGCTCCATGATCGGCGATCCGAAGGAGCCGGGGTGCTGAACTACCCGATTCGCACAGTAGGGCACCGCGCCGGGCTATGCAATCAGTTGCATAGTGGTCAGCGCCGATGGCGACGAGAATCACGTTCCTTCTGCATCCGCCGGTGCGATTTCGTGATGTCGCGCCACACCCGCTCCCGTTCGGCGCGCAACCGCGCGTCGCTGCGGGCGGCGAGTCGTTCGTTCTCGCGCTGCAGTTTGCGGTAGCTGTCCAGCCGTCGCTGCGGCAACTCGCCGGTGTCGAGGGCCGCGAGAATCGCGCATCCGGGTTCGGTGCGATGTTCGCAGTCGGAGAATCGGCACTGCGCCGCGAGCGATTCGATATCGGTGAAGGTCCGGGCCAGGCCCTGTTCGGCAGCCCAGAGCCCGATCGCCCGGAGGCCCGGGGTGTCGATCAGGGTTCCGCCGCCGGGGATCGGCCGCAACTCGCGATGCACCGTGGTGTGCCGCCCCCGCTTGTCCGAGGCGCGGACCCGGTCCGTCTCGAAAACCTCCTCGCCCAGCAGCGCATTGGCCAGAGTCGACTTGCCGGCGCCGGACGATCCGATCAGTGCGACCGTGCCGGCCGCCACCGCGCGCAACACATCCATCCCGGCGCCGGTGGTCGCGGAGACCGGCACCACCGCCGCACCCGGCGCCGCGGCACGCACGTCGGGCAGTGAAACATCCGGCGCCAGATCGCATTTCGTGAGCACCACGACCGGCTGCGCACCGGACTCCCAGACCAGGGCCAGCATCCGTTCGATGCGGCCCAGGTCTATCTCACCGTCGGCGGCGACACAGATCGCGACGGTATCCACATTGCTGGCCAGCACCTGTGCGTCGGAGCGGCCGGATACCGTCGCGCGCTGCAGAATCGTGCGGCGCGGCAACAACTTTCGTACCGTGAACGCCGGGCCGGCGGACGTGTCGGCCGGTGCGACGGCGACCCAGTCACCGGTACACAGGCCGTTGATGTTGGTATCCGCCCGCGGACAGGAAGCGCGGGCGAGCCCGTCGGGCGTCGCGACATCGCATTCACTGCGATCCATCCGGATCACGCGGGCCGGGACCCAGCCGGTATCGAGCAGCCCTGCGTACGCGGCGGAGAGGTCGGCGGTCCAGCCGTAGGGAAGGAGACGGTCGTAATCGACCATGAGGGGAGACATCCTTCGTCGGGCACCGAGCCCGCGAAGGGCTCAGTGCATGGGGAGGAGAGTGGAAATACGTGCGGCGGAGCGCTTTTCGGTCTGATACCGGGCTCCGTCCGCGACAATCCGACTGCCGACGTTCACGTATTCCACCTCCTCGACCCTCTCGTGTCTCGATACTCGGGTTCGGTCGCCTCCGCGACCGGATGGATAAACAATGACAGCCCGCCGCGCGGGCCGCAACGTATTTTCCGGGCCTACGTCGTCCCGGGCCGCTCGATCAGATCGTGCAGGCGATCAGCAACTGCAGCAGGATCAGCACCCCGACCACGCCGAGGCTGATGTAGGAAACGATCGCACCGGGCGCTGCCTGCGGTACCGGCCCGATGGCGCCGTTGATGAAGGCGATGGCAGGCGACTTGTAGTAGACGTGGGTGCTGTGGCCCTCCGCGACCGGCACGGCGGTCTCGGCCGGACCCATATCCCACAGCCACTTGGTCGCCACCCGCACGTGATGCTGGCCGGGACCGACCGGAATGTGGGTCTGTCCCCACTTCGCCATCGGGACCTCCATGCCGTCGACGAGAATCTTCGGCCCGGTCAGCGCGAGCATGAATCCCAGCGGGAAGTACGAGGCGTCGACGACGATGCCCTGCGGCCCCGGTTGCGGCTGGAACTGTACCGCCGGGCCGTAGGCGCCGTACTGGCCCTGCGGTGCACCGGGATTGGGCGCACCGTAGGGCGCCGGTCCACCGTTGAACGGCTGCTGGCCCGGATAGGGCTGCGCCCCATACGGATTCGCGGGCGGCTGACCGTAGGGCTGCGGCGGAGCCTGGGGCGCGCCCCAACCCGGCGCGTGATGCGGCTGGGAGACGTTGTGCGGCTGGGGAATATGCGGCTGTGAGCCCGCGTGCGGCTGCGGATATCCCGGCGCGGCAACTGCTCCGCTACCGCCGTGCGGCGGTGGCGCGCCGTAGGGACCGTTGGGCTGCGGAGCTCCGGGATACGGCTGCGCCGGCGGATACGGCTGTGCACCGTTCGGTGGGAATGGTTGCCCATAGGGTGGCTGCCCACCGTAGGGGTTGCTCACAGCCGTACCTCCTCATGCCAAAAGCACTGATCTAACCGGGTTTATGGAACTGCTCGCGTCGCCCCAGACGCCGCAGCCGCAACCATTCTCGCAGACCGGCCGGATCTTTTTGCTGTACGAGGAAGAACCAGGAGAACCGTGCCCACTCCTGGGGAAGCAGTTTGCGCATACCGGGCTGTGCCATCAAATAGCCACGGTTGCGGTAGGTGAAATAGCGTTTGACCGGATCGTCCGGATACTGGGTGTGCATCCGCCCGCCCAGAATCGGCTTGAATTCCGCCGACCCGTTCGGATGCAGATACGCCGTCTGCAAACAGGTTCCGAACGGCAGGCCCGAACGCACCAGCCGCCGGTGCACCTCGACCTCGTCGCCGCGCACGAACAGGCGCAGATCGGGAACGCCGATCACCTCGAGCGCCTCGGCGGAGATCAGGGCGCCGTTGAACAGCGACGCGATACCGGGCAGGAAGTCCTCGTCACCGAGTTCGGACCGCAGCCGCCGCCACACCACGCCGCGGCGCAGGGGAAAGGCCAGCCGATCCGGATCGTCGATATCGGCCACCACCGGCGAAACTTCCGAAAGACCGTGGCGTCCGGCGCAATCGAGCAATTTCGCCAGCACGTCCGGACCTTCGGGGCGGCCGTCGTCGTCGGCCAGCCAGACCCAGTCCGCGCCCATGGTCAGCGCGTGCAACATGCCGAGGGCGAAACCGCCCGCACCACCGAGATTGTGTTCCGAACCCAGATAGGTCGATTCGATCGGCTGCTCTTCCACCATCTCGCCGACCTCGGGCTCGTTGCCGTTGTCGATGACGATCAGATGGTCGATCGGGCGGGTCTGCGAGGCGAGCACCTTCAGCGATTCGCTCAGCAGTTCCCGGCGTTTGTGGGTCACGACCACCGCGATGATCCGGGCCACTCCGCTGTCCGCGGACGGGGCCGCCTGATCACTCATGGTCGTGTCCTTGTCCTCTGGGACATGGGCGGAGCGCTGCGTGGTTACGCTACGCTCCCGCCTCCGCGCTTGACCGCCCATGTCCGTGTCCTCTGCCGCCGTCGTCATGCGGGATCGCGTTCGAGTTCGAGCTCACGCAGGATCTGCTTCACGTGATCGCCCGCCTCCGGGCCCTCGTAGGCGCGCACCACATCCTCGATATCACCCTGCATGCGCAGCGTGCCGTGGTCGATCCACATTGCGGTGTCACACAATTGGGCCAGGAATTCGTTGGAATGGCTGCAGAACACCAGGATTCCGGAGCGCGCCACCAGATCGCGCAGCCGGTTGCGGGCCTTCTTCATGAATTCCGCGTCGACCGCGCCGATACCCTCGTCCAGCAGCAGGATCTCCGGATCGATCGAGGTCACCACGCCCATCGCCAGCCGCACCCGCATACCGGTCGAATAGGTGCGCAGCGGCATGTTCAGATATTCGCCGAGTTCGGTGAAGTCGGCGATCTCGTCGACCTTGGCCAGCATCTGCTTGCGGGTCTGCCCGAGGAACAGCCCGCGGATGATGATGTTCTCGTAGCCGGAGATCTCCGGATCCATGCCGACGCCGAGGTCGAACACCGGCGCCACCCGGCCGCGCACCCGCGCACTGCCGCGGGTGGGCTCGTAGATACCCGAGAGCAGCCGCAGCAGTGTCGACTTTCCGGCGCCGTTGTGGCCGACCAAGCCGACCCGGTCACCCTCCTTCAGCGACAGCGTGATGTCGCGCAGAGCCTCGACCACGACCACATCGGACTGATTGCGCCCGATGGAACCGCCGGCCTTGCCCAGGAAAGCCTTCTTCAGCGACCGTGACTTGGCGTCGAAGATGGGAAACTCCACCCACGCCTGGTGGGTTTCGATGCTTACTCCGGTCATATCGTCCTCTACACCCAGTACGGCACGCGGGAACGGTATTGCTTCAACGCCAGGATCGCCACCGCCCAGCCGACCACGGTGATCACACCGACGACCAGCCACGACCGCACCGGCACCGGATCGCCGAGCAGGGGTGCGCGCACGACCTCGAGATAGTGGTAGGTCGGCACCAACTCGACCAGCTTGGCCCGCTCGCTCACCGCCCCGCCCTGGTCACGCAGCGACTTCGTGGTCCACATGACCGGCGTCAGCACGAACAGCATCAGCGTCATGCTGCCCAGAATCGGAGCGATATCGCGGTAGCGAGTGGAGAAGATGCCGAACACGATCGACACCCACGCCGAATTCAGGAACACCAGCGCGATCGCCGGAATCGCCAGCAGCACGGTCCAGTCCAGATGTTCCCAGACGCCGAAGGCCACCAGCATGACCAGATAGATCACGATGTTGTGCGCGAAGAACAGGAACTGCCGCCACACCAGCCGGTAGACGTGCACGCTCAGCGCCGAGGGCAGCTGCTTGATCAGCCCCTCGTTGGCGATGAACACATCCGAACCCTCGAGGATGCTGGCGTTGATCACGTTCCAGACGATCAGGCCGACGGTCACATACGGCAGATACGTCCACAGATCCTGGTTCAGGATCGCCGCGTAGAGCACGCCCATCGCGGCTGCCTGCACGCCGGTGGCGATGGTGATCCAGAACGGGCCGATCACCGATCGCCGGTAGCGCTGCTTGATGTCCTGCCAGCCCAGCTGTAGCCACAGCTCACGCTGAGAGAACCCCTCGCGGAGGTCTTTGAAGGCCCGCGGAAACGTTTGCGCATCCGACATCAGGGGCACCGTGGCGTCGGCCGGACGTTCGGCTGTGGCCGAATCGGCAGGGGCAGCTGCTGGCACAGTGCACGACTGTAGCGCAGAGCCGATCCCCGCCGGTGGGGGCTCGAGGCTATCCGATGATCAGCGGTGTTCAGAGGTACTGACCGCCGCCGGTGACCGATCCGCCCTGCCCGCCCTCGCGCGGCATGTGCGCACCCGGCGGGAGGGCGTGCCGCATCTGCTCGAGCTGCGCGCGGGCCGCCATCTGCTGGGCGAACAACGCGGTCTGGATACCGTGGAACAGGCCCTCCAGCCAGCCGACCAGCTGGGCCTGGGCGATCCGCAGTTCCGCGTCGGAAGGCACGGAATCCTCGCCGAACGGCAGGGCGAGCCGCTCGAGTTCGTCGCGCAACTCCGGGGAGAGTCCCTGCTCGAGCTCGTGCACCGAGGTCTTGTGGATCTCCTTGAGCCGGTTACGGCTGGCCTCGTCCAGCGGAGCCGCGCGCACCTCCTCGAGCAGCTGCTTGATCATGGTGCCGATCCGCATCACCTTCGCCGGCTGCTCGACCATATCGGCGAGCGACTCCTCGCCGCCGGCGGTCTGCGCGCCCTCGGCGTCGGTGTCGCCTTCGCCGACCACCTGCCCGGCGAACGGCGCCTCACCTTGGGCGCCGGCCGGAATGACCAGCGGGCGCCCCTCGGGTCCGATCACCACGATGGAATCCGGTGCTCCGTCCGATTGCGTCATGGCATCCATGATGTCTGCTTCCCGCGCCGAGCGCTAAGTGAACGACGCATCGCCCGGTGAGGGCCCGGTGCCGGAACGGGGTACGCGGTCCGATTTCGGGCGGAAGTATTCTGTTGCGGTTCTGTCCGCCTCGTGTGTGGTTCGGTTTGTGAAAGTCGGTTGCCATGTCGCGTGATATCGCATTGGGTCGGCGCACGGTTCCGCCGACTTGCCCGCTGCCCTTAGAGTGGCGAGCATGACTTACGACGTCGCGAGGGTTCGGGGGTTGATACCGTCCCTGGGCGACGGCTGGATCCATCTGGACCCCCAAGCAGGGATGCTGGTCCCGGATTCGGTATCGCGCGCCGTATCAACCGGTTTCCGGACCTCTGCTTTTTCGCACACCAATCGTCATGCCGCCGCACGCCGCAGCGGCGCGATTCTCGACGCGGCCCGGGAGGCGGTCGCCGATCTCGTCGGTGGCGACCCGGCAGGCGTCGTACTCGGTCCGGATCGGGCGGTGCTGCTGGCCTGGCTGGCCGAATCGCTGAGTTCCCGGCTGGGCCTCGGCACCGGTATCGTGCTCTCCCGCCTGGACGACGAGGCGAATGTGGCCCCGTGGCTGCGCATCGCCAACCGCTACGGCGCCCACGTGCGCTGGGCCGAGGTGGAGATCGAAACCTGCGAGATGCCGGCCTGGCAGTTCGAGGAACTGATCGGCCCGACCGCGCGCCTGGTCGCGGTCACCGCCGCCTCGCCGATCGTCGGCTCCGCGCCCGCCGTCCGGGTCGCCGCCGACCGGGTGCACGAGGTGGGCGGACTGCTGGTCGCCGACTGCTTCGGCGCGGCGCCCTACGCCCTGATCGACATCGACGAACTCAATGCCGACGTCGTCGCGCTCTCCGCTCCGGCCTGGGGTGGCCCGCAGATCGGGGCGCTGGTGTTCCGCGATCCGGCATTCCTGGATCGCATCCCCTCGATGTCGCTGAATCCCTACGCCAAGGGCGCCGAGCGGCTCGAGGTCGGCGGACACCAGTACGCGCTGCTCGCGGGGCTGACCACCTCCATCGACTACCTCGCCGGACTGGACGAACAGGCCACCGGCAGCCGCCGCGAGCGGCTGGAGGTGTCGATCACCTCGCTGCAGGACTATCACGACCAGCTGTTCGAGAATCTGATGGAGGTGCTCGACGCCGTCCCGGATCTGACCGTGATCGGCCGCGCCTCCACCCGCATCCCGACGGTCAGTTTCACCATCGCGGGAATGCAGGCGGAGAAGATCTCCGCCGAACTCGCCGACCACCGCATCGGCACCGTCAGCGGCGCGCACGGCGGCAGCCGGCTGCTCGACGCCCTGGGCGTCAACGACGAGGGCGGCGCCGTCACCCTCGGATTGGCGCCCTACACAACGAAATTCGAGATCGAACAGCTGGGCCGGGCGCTGAACTCGCTGGAGAAGTAGCTCACGGCGGGCGTGCCCTTCACGCCTCGTCGATGCGCAGTACCACCTTGCCGACGGTCTCGGCCGAATCGAGCAGTTCGTGGGCGTGCGCCGCCTCCGTGACCGGGACTTCGGCATGGACCACCGGCACCACCGCGCCCTCCGCGATCAGCGGCCACAGATGCCGCCGCAGTTCCGCGATGATCTCGGCCTTACTCGACTTCCCGGTCGCCGGCCGCTTGCGCAGATTGGTGGCATGGATGGTGCCGCGCTTACCGAGCAGCTCCGCCAGATTCAGCTCGCCGGTCACCCCGCCCTGCATGCCGATCACACACAGTTGCCCGTCCTCGGCGAGTGCGGAAACGTTGCGCGGCAGGTATTTCGCGCCCATATTGTCGAGAATGATGTCGGCGCCACCCGATTCGCCGAGTACTTCGACGAAATCCTGTTCCCGATAATTGATTCCGATGCTCGCGCCCAATTCCGCGCAGCGATCCAATTTGTACTGCGAACCGGCGGTCACCGCGACGCGCGCACCGCGATTCACCGCGACCTGAATGGCATGGGTGCCGATTCCGCTCCCGCCGCCGTGGACGAGCAGCAACTGCCCGGCGTGCAATCCGGCCCGCATCACCAGATTCGACCAGACGGTGGCGGCGACCTCCGGAAGTGCCGCTGCCGCAGCCAGATCCAGCCCCTCGGGCACCGGCAGCACCTGACTCGCGGCGACGACCACGCGCTGGGCATAGCCGCCGCCGGACAGCAGCGCGCACACCCGATCGCCCGGCCGCGGATCCCGCACGCCCGCGCCGACCTCGGCCACGACCCCCGACACCTCGAGGCCCAGAATGTCGCTGGCGCCCGGCGGTGGCGGATAGAAACCCTGACGCTGCAACAGATCCGCGCGATTGACCCCGGCCGCCACCACGTCGATCGCCACCTCGCCCGGACCGGGCGGCGGCAGATCCGGCACCTCCGCCCAGCGGATCACCTCGGGCCCACCGAAACCGTCCAACGTCGCCGCGTACATACCTCGACTCTAGGTGCTCGCCGCGCTGGAACGGGTGCGGCTGTGGGACCGATCCGGGTGATCTTGTCCGCAGGTCTCTGACCAGCCGACATTCCTTCCATTCGGGCCCAATAGAATGGCGCCATGGCTTACGAACCGAGCGGTCCCCCGGCCTCCACGCCGTGGTTGAGCTCGGCACAGCAGCGGGCATGGCGTGCGTTCATGGACGGACATCAGCGGCTGATGGTGGAACTCAACCGCCAGCTCCAGGCCGACAGCGATATGAGCCTGCCCGAATACCGCATCCTCGTGATGCTCTCCGAGGCCCCGGGCGGTTCGTTGCGGATGAGCGATCTCGCCGACGGTGTGCTGTCCTCCCGCAGCCGCCTCACCCATCAGATCCGCCGCATGGAGGACGAGGGCATGGTGCGCCGCACCAGCTGCGAAGAGGACGGCCGCGGCGTCCGCGCCCACCTCACCGAGGAAGGTATGCGCCGCCTCCGCGCCGCCGCCCCCGGCCATGTAGCCGCAGTCCGCCGCACCTTCGTCGACCTCCTCAGTCCCGAAGAACTCACCGCCATCGGCGACGCCTTCGACCGAGTCAACGCCAAAACCGACCCCCGCCGAACCTGATCCGAAGCTCGGCACTCGGCTCGATCAGGGACGTTGGTCCCTTGTTGCTGACTGTTCGCGGGCGCGACCATTAGGGCGCTAGGTCCGGGACCGGGCTTTCCGGTTCTCCTTCGAAGGGGCACGTCGAAAGGTTCGAACCATGCACAGGAAGTCAGCGAAAGCTCTCGCAACCACCGCGATCATCTTGTCGCTCGGCGCCGTGGCGGCGCCCATCGCCTCCGCCGACAGCGCTTCCGATACCACGGCGAAACCGATCGCCATCTGCATCACCATCCCGCTGCCGGGGTCCGCGGATTGGGTGTGGTGCTTCTGAACCTCGGCCCCGGCCGTGCGAATCGAGACGGAAACGATGGTGGCGCCGACCGATCCGCCGGTCGGCGTCATCGTCATGGTTGCGGTGGCCGTGAAGCGGTGTCGGCTAGAGACGCACCGCGGTGCGGACGAGGTCGGCGACGGCTCTGGATTTGCTGTGTGGTGGCCAGGCGATGACGGTCGTGACCGCCGGTGCGTCCGGCACGGGCACGATCGCGTGACCGCAGCGTAGGTGGGTTCGAACCGACTCGGGCATGACCGCGCAGGTTCGCCCGAGCGCGATCAGCTGGGCCAGTTGGGTGTGGTCGCGAACCTGCGGACCGGGGCCGTCGGGATAGCTCCCGTCCGATCGGGGCCAGCGCGGCAGGGGCAGATCCGTCAGGGCGGAGACCTCGGCCGACGATATGTGGGCCCGGGAGGCGAGGGGGTGGCCCGCGGGCAGGACCAGAACCTGCTGTTCGGTGTGCAGATCCTCGGTGTCGAATCCGGCGGTCGTGTCGAAGGGCCGGTGGAGCAGGGCGACGTCGGCACGCCCGTCGCGCAGCAGTCCCTCCTGTTCGCCGGGCCCGCACAGGATCACCTCGACGGGGACAGCGCCCGGTTCGGCAGCATAGGCGTCCAGCAGTTTCGACAGCAGTTCGCTGGACGCTCCCGCCTTCGTGGCAAGCACCATCCCGGGCCGATGGGCCGCGGCGCGGCGGGTGCGACGCTCCGCGGCTTCGACCGCGGCAAGCGCGGCGTGGGCCTCCCGCAGCAGTACCGACCCGGCCTCGGTCAGGGCGATCGAGCGAGTGGTGCGGTGCAGCAGAACTACACCGAGCCGCCGTTCGAGCTGTCGGATCGCCCGTGAAAGCGGTGGTTGCGCCATCGCGAGTCGCTCTGCCGCCCGCCCGAAATGCAATTCCTCGGCGACGGCGACGAAGTACCGCAACTCCCGCGTCTCCACCGTGCCATCGTATCCGGCGCTGACCGCTACCAATACCCGTGCGGTATGAATGGCCACCCAGCCGGTGTTGGACGCATCACCCGGGACCGAACCAGGATCGACGGTATGAGTGAACGGACGATCGCGCTGGTGACCGGCGCGAACAAGGGAATCGGATACGAGATCGCGGCGGGCCTGGGTGCCCTCGGCTGGCGAATCGGCGTGGGCGCGCGCGATGAGCTACGCCGCGACACCGCGGTGGAGAAATTGCGCGCGGCCGGGATCGACGCCTTCGGCGTTCCGCTCGACGTGACCGACGACGCGAGCGTGGCCGCCGCGGCCGAGTTGATCGCCGACCATGCCGGAGGGCTCGACGTCCTGGTCAACAACGCCGCGATCACCGGCGGCCTGCCGCAGACACCCACCACGGTCGATCCCGCGACCGTGCGAGAAGCCGTGGAAACCAACGTGATCGGAGTCATCCGCGTCACCAACGCGATGCTGCCGATGCTGCGCGCTTCGGCGGCACCGAGAATCGTGAACATGTCCAGCAGCGTCGGCTCTCTCACGCTGCAGACCACCCCCGGCACCGACACCGGCCCGATTTCCGCCGCGTACGCGGCCTCGAAGACCTTCCTGAACGCGGTCACCATCCAGTACGTCAAGGAACTGGCCGACACCGACATCCTGATCAACGCCGGCTGCCCCGGCTTCACCGCCACGGACCTGAACGGCTTCCGCGGCGTCCGAACCCCCCAACAGGGCGCGGCGATCGCGATCCACCTCGCCACCCTGCCCGACGACGGACCGACCGGCGGATTCTTCTCCGACGCCGGACCAGTCCCCTGGTGACGCACCCTTCACCTGCGGTGGGTGTGGGATTTGAACCCACGGTGGCGTGAACCACGACGGTTTTCAAGACCGTTCCCTTAGGCCGCTCGGGCAACCCACCTCGTTCCGGGCGGGCCGGAACGGTGTCTCAGCCTACTGGCGTGGGTGCGGGGATGCCGAATCGGTCCGGCGGGCTGTGGACGACTCGCCGGAGATCGGACTGTCGTGTGTTTCGACGCCTCGCGCGACCTCTGGCAGGATGACGGCCATGGTTCGTCGCCGGATACGGCGTCGGCTGTCCGGCGCTGCCATCGCCGCACTCCTGATGAGTGGGGCGATCTGGGGAGCGCCGTCGATTGCCGCCGCGCCCGCGCCCCCGGCCGATTCCGGTTCCGCCGAGGGGCCGCCTCCGGCGCTGGACGATCCCCGTCCGGCCACCGCGTCGATCGACCGCATCGAACCGATCAACGATCGCTGGCTGCGGGTGTTCGTGGACTCCCCGGCGATGGGGCGCACGGTGCAGGTGCAGGTGCTGCTGCCGGCGGACCGCAGCCATCCGCGCCCGACCCTGTATCTGCTCGACGGGCGCAGCGCGAGCAACGAGTACAACAACTGGACCGAGCGCGGTGGTGCGGTGCAGTTCTTCGCCGACAAGAACGTCAACGTCGTCCTCACGATCGGCGGTCCGGCGGGGTACTACACGGATTGGCAGCATCCGGATCCCGTGCTCGGCACCAACAAGTGGGAGACCTTCCTCACCCGCGAACTTCCGCCGTTGATCGATGCGACATTCGAGGGCAACGGCCGCGATGCGGTGGAAGGCGTCTCGATGGGCGCGGAGGCGGCGATGATGCTGGCGATGCGCGAACCGCAGGCGTATGTGGCGGTCGCCGCCCACAGTGGTTGCTACGCAATGGGTTCCGATTTCGGGCAGGCGCAGGCGCGGGCGGTGGTCCGCACCTACGGCGGCGAGCCGGACAACATGTTCGGCAAACAGGAGGATCCCGATTGGCTCGCCCACGACGTGATGATGCACGCCGACACCCTGCGCGGTAAGGCGATCTTCCTGTCCGCCGGTTCCGGTGTGCCGGGGCCCTACGACGTTCCGGGTAATCCGGAAGCGGTGTCATCGATCGGATTCGGCGGCCCGCTCGAGGCGGGCTCCAACGCCTGCACCATGGCTCTCGCGGATCGGCTGGAGCGCATGCAGATCCCAGCCGAGGTCGATCTGCGCCCGGTGGGGACGCATTCCTGGCCGTACTGGAAGGACGAGCTGCCGCGGGCCTGGCCGACGCTGGCGGCAGCCCTCGGCGTGCACTGACCGCCGCGCGGAATCAGCCGGCGAAGCGCGCGACGGTGTCCGGTGCGGTGGCGAATTCCAGGAACCGATCGTTCTCGTGCGGATCGCCCGCGGTGATCCGCACGCCGTCGGTACCGTAGGGCCGCACCAGGACTCCGGCTTCGGCACTGGCCGCGCCGAACTCCGTGCTGTGCTCGCCCAGCGGCAGCCAGACGAAGTTGGCCTGGGAGGGCGGCACCCGGTATCCGGCCGCCAGCAGTGCGTCGCGCATGCGTTCCCGTTCGGCCACCACCTGATCGGTGCGGTCGAGCAGTTCGTGCCGCGCCTGCAGACACGCCATGGCCGCGGCCTGTGCGAGCCGATTCACGCTGAACGGGATGTGCACCTTCATCAGTGCGGTGATCAGTTCCGGGTCGCCCACGGCGTAACCGACACGCAGGCCCGCGAGCCCGTATGCCTTCGAAAAGGTCCGCAGCACAACGACATTCGAGCGGCCGCGGCCGATCTCCACACCGTCGGCCCGGTCGTCGGCGGGCAGGCGCAGATACTCGAAGTACGCCTCGTCGAGCACCACCAGCACGTCCTCGGGGATCGCGTCGAGGAAACGGGTCAGTTCGGCGCGGCCGTACGCCGTTCCGGTGGGGTTGTTCGGATTGCAGACGAAGACGAGCCGGGTGCGCTCGGTGACCGCGGCCGCCATCGCATCCAGATCGTGTGCGAATGCGTCGTTCAGCGGCACCGGCACGGCCGTCGCGTTGCCGACCTGCGTGACGATCGGATACGCCTCGAACGAGCGCCAGGCGAACACCACCTCGTCGGCGGGGGAGGCGCACGTGATCTGCACCAGTTCCTGGCACAGGGCGACACTGCCGCAGCCGATCGCGACGTTCTCGACCGCGACGTCGTGGAACTCGGCGAGGGCTGCTCGAAGTTCGCCCGAGGAGTTGTCCGGATACCGGTTGATGAGTTCGGCCGCCTCGGCGATCACCTTGGCGACACTCGGCAGCGGGCCCTGGGTGGTTTCGTTGCTGGCCAGTTTCACGGCGCCCGGATGGCTGCGACCCGGAGCGTAAGCCGGAATGGACTCCAGGTCCGGACGAATACGAGCACTCACCCCCACACCTTAATTCCTCGCACGTCGCGGCGGCTCGGCGCGGTTGTCTCGGAGGTCCCGCCGGTCCGCCGGCAAGCCCGAACCGGCTGGGCGGTATGTCGGAAATTTTTTCGAGGAATGGGTACTTCCGTGCAACTTCTCCCGAATGTGACGGATGCGAACTACCCTGGTTTCATGTCGGGCATCTATCGAGATGAAGCACCATTGCGCGACAGCGGGCAGGTGGTCGACGGCGCTCCGGCCCCGGCGGCCGGAGGTCGGGTGCCCATCACGGTGATCGAGCCGGAGGGCTACGCGCGCGGCGGCATCGTCGTACTCCACGAGTCCCGTCAGTTTGCCGATGTATTGCTGGAAATGATGAAATCGCTGGCCGGTGAGGGCTGGATCATGGTGGCGCCCAATCTGTTCCACCGTTTCCCCCGGCCGGAGGGGCGCGGTGAAGGCGCCGGGTCGGTCAATGATCGCGATCTCGCCGCCGTCGGCGCGCGGGTTTCCGACGGGCCGGGTGCGGTCGCCACGGCGGTAGCGGGCGGCGGCGAGGTCGAGCAGGTGTTCGGCGCGGATCTGTTCGCCGACTTCGACGCCTGCTTCGACTGGCTGGTCGGCCGGGGAGTCTTCCCCGACACCGTGGGCGTGCTGGGCTTCGACAACGCCGGCACCGCCGCACTGCTGGTCGCCACCGACCGGCCCATCGGTGCGGCGGTGAGCGTCGCGGCACCCGGCATCGTGGAGCCGCTGACCGCGGAGGCGCCTGCGCTGGTCGACGCAGCACCGCAGCTGCAGGCCCCCTGGCTCGGCCTCTACGGCAACGACGATCCGGTCAATCCGGCCGCCCATGTGGAGCGCCTGCGTGATGCGGCGGCCCGGGCTTCGGTGGCCACGCTCGTCGTGAGCTATCCCGGCCTGCATCACCGCCCGGACCATCCCGGATTCGACATGGCCGACTTCGAGCAACTGCCCGAGGACGAGAAGCGCCTGCTGATCGACGCACAGACCAGAATCTTCGATTGGTTCGACAGTCACCTACGTTGACCAGCCGTTTTGCGTCCTGACCGGTTGCTCTGTACTCTTGCCTCTCGGCGGTTCGAAAGGACCGGCGCCCTCGAAAGAAGGCTCCAGGAGGCGTGCCAGAGCGGCCGAATGGGACTCACTGCTAATGAGTTGTCCCTTCACGGGGACCGGAGGTTCAAATCCTCTCGCCTCCGCCACGCCCGGGAAACCGGGCACACAACTGAACAGGACCTGCGCCCGTAGCTCAACGGATAGAGCATCTGACTACGGATCAGAAGGTTGGGAGTTCGAGTCTCTCCGGGCGCGCAGAAAGAAGGCCCCGTCGCATTGCGGCGGGGCCTTCTTCGTGTTCCATCGGGGGAGCCGGTTAACCTGGCCGGGTGGAGGATCGGGCGGCCGGGTGGGAGATCGTGCGCCCGCGCCGGCTCGCGGACGGGCTTTCGATGCTCGGGTATCGCGATCGGGCCGATGCTGGGTTGGAGCTTCGGGTGGCGGTGATTCCGGCGGTGACCGTGGCGGTTGATTTCGGTGGGGGTGGGCTGGTTGTGGAGACGACCGAGGCCAGTCGGGCGAGTGGGGGGATGGTGGCGGGGTTTGCCGGGGGGCTGACGGGGATTCGGGCTGAGCGGGCGGCGTGTGTGGAGGTGCGGATGTCGCCGCTGCGGGCGTATTCGGTGCTGGGGGTGGGGCCGGGGGAGTTGGGGGCTGCTGTGGGGTTGGACGAGGTGTGGGGGGCGGCGGCGGAGCGGTTGCGGGGACGGCTGGCGGAGGCGGTGGAGTGGGAGGAGCGCTTTGTGCTCATGAGAGCGTTTCTGGCGCAACGGTTCCGGCCCGATCGCACGCCGGATCCGGAAGTGGTGGCCGGGTGGAATCACATCGTGACGAGCCGCGGTCATGTCAGGATCGCCGATGTGGCCGAATCGTGCGGCTGGAGTCGCAAACGGTTGTGGACGAGGTTCGAATCGCAGATCGGGCTCACTCCCAAGCGGGCCGCGATGCTGGTGCGGTTCCGGCATGCGGTCGAGGGGCTGGTGGCGGGCCGGCGGGCCGCCGATGTCGCGGTGTCCTGCGGGTACAGCGATCAGGCGCACATGTCCCGGGAGATCGCGAGTTTCGCCGGTCGCACGCCGGGCGCGTTGGCACGCGAGACGCACACCCCGATCGGGCAGCACCGCTACCGAGCCTGGGGAACATTTTTTCAAGACCCGGCGGGGGTGGCCGGCCGAGAGTGAGGGCCCGAACGAGAAAGGGCCGGCCATGGCGGACGACGATCTTCACGACTTCGAACACGCGACCTTCACCCATGAGGGCAAGTCCCGCACGATCTTTCGGCAGGGCAACGGGCCCGCCGTGATCGTCATGGCGGAATTTCCCGGCATCTCGCCGGATGTCTTCGACTTCGCCCGGCGGGTGGCGCGCATCGGTTGCACCGCGGTGGTGCCGCATCTGTACGGGAACCCGGGGCGCGACCCGGATCCCGCCGCGCACGGCACGCTCGCCGCGGTGGCGAATATCGCCGGTCAGTTCGGGCCGATCTGTGTCAGCCGGGAGTTCGTGGTGCTGGCGACGGGGCGCACCTCACCGGTGGTGCAGTGGTTGCGGGCGCTGGCCGAGGCCGAGCATCGGCGGTGCGGCGGTCCCGGAGTCGGCGCCGTCGGGATGTGCTTCACCGGGGGATTCGCGCTGGGGATGGCTGTGGACGATCGGCTGGTCGCACCGGTGCTCTCGCAGCCGGGTCTGCCGCTGGGTTTCACCGCGCGGCAGAAGAGCTCGATCGATGTCTCGCCCGACGATCTCGACCGCGTCAAACAGCGGTGTGCCGCAGGGCTTTCCGTGATGGGCCTGCGCTTCCGCGGTGACCGTCGTTCCCCGGCCGAGCGTTTCGACTTCCTGCGCGCGCAGCTCGGCGACGCGTTCATCGCCATCGAACTCGACGACGCCGCGGCCAACCCGGACGGTGTGCTGAGCGCGCATTCGGTGCTCACCGAACATCTCATCGACGAACCGGGCGAACCGACTCAGGCCGCGTTGCACCGCGTGCTGGATTTCCTCGCCGAGCGGCTCGAGGTTCCAGGGCGCGTGAACCGGTGAATCCGGTGCCTCACAACCACGCGGGCAGATTCGGCAGATATCCGGTGAGCCCTACGCCGTCGCTGCGGCCGATCAACCATGCCAGCAACTCCGCTGCGGGCCCGGAAATGGTGTCGGAAGGGTCGGGGCCCACCTTGGCGGAGAAATCGGTGTCGGTGGCGACGAGGGTGAAGCTCGGCGGCGGTGGCCGATCCGGGTCGGAGGTCATCGGCTTGGCGTCGGCGGGGCGGTGGGCGGAGACCGCGTGGTCGAATCCGGCGGACACCTCCGGCAGCATCCGGGCCACGAAGGCGGCCGGCCAGTCCGCGGGCCGGTAGCCGATGTTCAGGTCGACGCGGTGAATCTCGATCTCGCGCAGGCGCAACCACGGCACCACCGCGGCGGCCAGTTCCTTACCCGTGCGCGCCCGCACCCGGTACTGCCAGCGTTCCGGCGGCATGGCCCGGGCCAGGCCGAGAAAGCGATCCGCGGACGCGCGCAGGTCGCTCAGCTGCTCGGCGAGCGGGCGCGGCGCACCGGCCTCGATATCGGAGTCGCGCAGCAATTGGCTTGCGTACTGCGGGGTTTCGATGCCGGTGCGGGCCCACAGCAGCAGATTCACCAGTCCGTCGGCATTGCGGGCCAGGTGGGCCAGCAGATGGCCACGAGTCCAGCCCGGCAGCAGTGACGGTTCGGCGATATCGCTGTCGTGCAACGCTTCCACCGCGCCGACCAGGGACTCGGTCGCCGCGTGCACGGCTTCGAGCAGGTCGACGGGAACGGATGATTCCGGCGCTTCGCTGGTCACCCGGGTGACCCTACCCAGCGCTGGGAACGCCCGCTGGGCGAACTCGATTGCCGTCGGATAACTGTTCAGGTTCCCGACAGCTGATCGTCGACTCGGCAGGATAGGTATCACCGGTGGGAACCAGTCATCTGCTCCGATTCGCCCTCGCCGGCGCCGTGCTCTGCGCGGCCGCCGCCTGTTCGTCCGGCGGTGGCGAACCGCAATGGCACACCGACCGGGACCGGCCGCTCGTCGTATCGCTCGACGACCTGTCCGCCCGCACGGGCGGCGGCGCGGCCGTCGCCTTCGGCACACCGGCGCACGGCCGCCTCGACCGCACCGCCGACGGTTCCGTGCGCTACACGCCGGAGCCCGGATACCAGGGCGACGACACCTTCACGGTGACCACCTCCGATGCGGTGCACCTCTACACCACCGATATCGCGCCGCTCGGCGACTTCGGCGGCACGACGGTGCAGGGCAGCGGATTCGGGTCCGCGTGGACACCGGTGCCGGGTTCGGCCGGCGAGTTCTACGGGCTCACCGACCGCGGCCCGAACGTCGACGGGCCCGGCAAGAACGAAAAGCTCGTTCCCATACCGAATTTCGTGCCGAAGATCGGCAAATTCCGGCTGACCGGAACGCGCGCGGTACTGGAATCCACCATCGACCTGAAGAACCGTGCGGGCGTCGGCTTCAACGGACTGGTCGACACCGCCGCGTCGACCGGGGAGACCATGCGTGATCTGGACGGTCACACCTTGCCGCCCATCGACCACGGCCTGGATCCGGAGGGTCTGGTCGCCCTCCCCGACGGCACCTTCTGGGTCTCGGACGAATACGGTCCGTTCCTCGTGCACTTCGACGCGTCCGGCACCGAAATCGAGCGTCTCGCACCGGGTTCCGGCCTGCCCGGGGAACTGACGATGCGAACGCCGAATCAGGGAATGGAAGGCCTGACCGTCACACCGGACGGCCGGCGATTGGTCGGTGTGATTCAAAGTGGTTTGCAGACACCGGGTTCGGAATCCGCACGGGAAGTGCCGATGACCCGGATCGTCACCGTGGATCTGCAGACCCGCGCCGTCGCCGAATTCGTCTATCCGCTCGAGGATCCGAAACGGAAACTCGCCGTCTCCGAAATCACCGGGCTCGACGACCACACCTTTCTCGTGGACGAACGTGACGGTGAACTCGCGCCGAAGGCGAACAAGAAACTGTGGACGATCGATCTGAACGGCGCCACCGATATCGGACCCCGAGCGAATGTGCCCGGCACTCGATACGACCCGAATCTCGGGCTGCTCGTCGGTGACACACCGTTGGAAACCTATGTCGGCAAGGTATCGACCGCCGACGGGATCGCCGCGCTCGGCAAGGCCGGTATCACCCCGGTCGCGAAGAAATCGAACCTGGACCTCGCCGGATTGGTCGCGGGACTGAATCCGGCCGGCGCATTCTTCGGCCACGACAAAGTCGAAGGCCTCGCCACCACCGACGGCGGCCGGACGCTGTACATCTCCGACGACAGCGATTTCGGTCTGGCCGGAAGCACCGGCAGCCTGCCGCCCTTCGGCCTGAAACCGAAAATCCTGCCGGACGGCCGCCAGGACACCGGTGAAATCCTGCGGGTCGACACCGGGGCGCTTCCGGCGCGCACCACGACGCACACCGTCACCGTCTCGGTGGGCTGACCGGCATTCTCAGGCTCTACCCAAGTTCCGCACAAAGGCATGCCAGCCGGCGCTGTCACCGTGGGTATATGAACACAGTTGTCGAGGTACTGGTAATGGGCGTCATACTGGCCACCTTCGCGGCCATGGCGATCGCGGGCGCGGTGGCCGAGTCGGCACCCCGTTCGCTGGTCATGCTGGGAAACGAGGAGCCGGAGGCCGTGCGCGCTTCCGCCCGTCGCCGCTGATCGCACGCTGCGCGACCCAGATCTGCACGGCGAGCGCGATCAGCCACAGCGACATGGATCCGACCTGGATGCGCTGGGCGATGCCCAGTGCGTAATTGCCCGGCAGATTGTCGGCGATCAGCATCCAGGCGGTCGCGGCCGAGCCGATGATCAGGATCCACAATCCGGAATGCCGCAGAATCGGCCAGCGCCGATAGCGGAAGGCGGCGACGCTGAAGGCGATCATCGCCACGAATATCGACGTGACGGCCAGCGTGCTGGTCAGCGCGTGAATCTGGTGCAATTGCGGAAACATGCCGCTGTCCGACGGCGGGCACGGTGCCGAGCAGGTGTGCAACGGCCATTGCGCATCGGCGATCGTGGACGCGCCGAAACAGCCCAGCGCGACCCAGCCCACGGTCGACAGACGCCGCCGCGAGAAGACGAACATCGCCGCGACCGCGGAAATCAAGGTGAGGGAACCGGCGATGGTGTCGCCGAGATCGAACACCCAGCGATAAGGGCGGCCCTCGGCATCCAATTCGCTGAGGAACGACCTGATCGGATTCAGATGGATCGGCAGGACGAACTCCATGATCCATGACGAATAGCAGACGCCCGCGACGGCGACGGCGGCCGCGATCAACGAGCGGGCGAGGCGGAACCGCACGCGTACGGGCGCGTGGTCTCGCTCCAGTACGGCGACCGCACCGGATTCGTCCGCCGCACGATCGTGCGGCCCGCTCGGCGTCATTGCCCTCGTTTCACGTCATCGCCCACGTTCGGAATGTGCCGGATTCCCGCTGCAATATTCCCGTCGCAATGTCGGCTGCACTTCCATCATGGTCTATCGCCCCGACAAAGCCGACTGCACTCGATCCGCGGCGGCGGCCGAATTCTCGTGCTCCCAGACCCGCACCACCAGCCAGCCCGCGGCGGTGAGCCGCGCATCGGTATCGCGGTCGCGGGCCACGTTGCCGGCCAATTTCTCCGCCCACCATTCGGCGTTGTTCTTCGGATAGGTGGCGTGTTCGGGGCAGCGGTGCCAGAAACACCCATCCACGTAGACCGCCACCTTGCGGCGGGGAAACACCAGGTCGGCGCGGCGGCGCAGACCCGGAAGCGGTGCGCGGTCCACGAAATAGCGCAGCCCCCGCCGATGTAGTTCGGTGCGCAGCGCGGTCTCCGGGGCGGTACCCGTCCGCCGCTGCCGGGCCATCCGGGCACTGGTCACCGCGTCGGTGACGGGACGGCCGGAACTCATGCACAACCCTTACAGCGTCCACCGGCGGGCAGGTGTTCCCGGGGCCGGATTCGGTGACCGATTCGACACTTCACACCGCCGCCGAGACGTACGGGACACTCGCACCCTCCCGCGGCAGACCTCCCATGCGGATCAGGTGGTTCTCCATATCGGTGAGGAAGCCGGGCGGGAAGCGCAACGTGCCGCGCGCGGCGCGGCGCAGGAAACCGGCGGTCGCGCGGGCCGACAGCAGGCGGGCGTCGTCGAGGAACCAGCGCAGATCCTCGTACGGCTCGTGCACCGGCCACGTCGACACCGGAACCCGATAGGCCTTACCGGCATGGCCCCACGCCGCCGCCGGCCAGCGGTGCGCGGTCAGCGGCGCGTACTCCGCGGCCACGCCGTCGGCGGGGGCGGCCAGGCGGGAACCGATCCACGACGCCATCCGCACGCTCACCGCATTGCCGACCAGCTTCCACCGGTGTCCCGGGCGGACCCCCGCGGCGGCCAGTGCGGGCGCGGTCCAATCGTGGGAAAAGCCTTGCAGCCGTTCGGCATCGGTGATTCCGGGGGTGACGATCTCACCGGCGGGCAATCGGACCGCGGGCGGGCTGGCGATACCGAGCCCGGACCCGCCCTTCAATGTCGGCACCGCGTTCACCGCCCAGCCCAGTCCGCGCACCCCCTCGGTCCAGTAGAAGCCGCACGGATCCACCTCGGGATCGCCGATCGTGCGCGGCCCCGCATCGGTGCCGAACAGCACCGGTCGCGGATCCTCCGAGCGCGACGCCAGCATCAGCACCCGCTGCCGCCGTTGCGGCAGCCCGAACGCGCGCGCGTCGACCACTCGATAGGCCCAGGTGTAGCCCAGCTCCTCCAACGCGGCCGTGATGTGCCGCATCGCCTGCCCGCGACCCAGCTGCAACATGAACGGGACGTTCTCGATCAGCAGCCAGCGCGGACCGCGTTTGCGGCGAACCAGCCGGAACACCTCGTCGACCAGACCCGAACGCTCGCCGGTGATCCCCGCCGTCCGTCCCGCCTGCGAGAGGTCCTGGCAGGGAAATCCGGCCGCCACCAATTCGGTTCCGGCGGGCAGCGCGCGCAGGCGGGTGACATCGGCGTGCGTTTCGACATCCGGGAAGCGGGCGGACAGGACCGCGCGAGCACCCGGGTCGATCTCACAGAGCAGTTCGGTATGCCAGCCGTGGGCGCTGAGCCCGAGTTCCAGCCCCCCGATCCCGGCGAACAACCCGACCATGCTGAATTTTTGGCCTACGCTCCGCTTCGGCGGGTTCTCGGCCCCTGTGGCCTCGATTTTTCCCTCCTCCGCTCAGTCGCTGCGCTCCCTCGCTCCGTCAGTCCACAATCGAGGCGGGCCGAGAACACTGGCGTGCACCGCTCGAGAATCTATAACGAGCCTCGGGCGAGCCATGTGGGGGCACACCGAAAATCGGTTGGCGGGCGGGGGCGGCACTGGCAATCTGGAAGGTCGTACGCGCGCTCGGTCGGGGGCCGGGGCGGTGCGGTGGTGATCGATTCGGCGAAAGACGACCTGGCGAAGGGGGATTGTTGTGTCCGTCGCTACGACGGAGACCGTATCCGATTCGGAGGACGACAGAACCGGAACGGTCGCCGAGAACTCCGGCGCCCGAGTGACGGGCGCGGGTTCGCTGCGGCGTCTGTGGCCGGAGATCCGGCCGTATCGGGCGGCGCTGTTCGGTAGTGCCGTGCTGTCGGGGCTCGGCATGTTGTGCGATATCGCGTTGCCGTTCGTCACCGCGCGGATTGTCGACGGCCCGGTCGCGCAGCGGGATTTCGGTGGCATCTGGGTGCCGATCGCGCTGGTGGTGGGGCTGGCGGTGCTCAGCACGGTCACCTCGTGGTGGCGGCGGTGGATCATCGCGGCGCCGGCGAGCCGGCTCGAGGTATCCCTGCGCGGCAAGCTTTTCCAGCGATTACAGGTGCTGTCGGTCGGCGTGCACGACGGGATGGAGTCGGGGCAGCTCACCTCCCGGGCGATCACCGACATGTCCACCCTGCGGCGCTTCTTCGCCTTCGTCGCGCCCTCGTTGCTGTCGCTGAGTGCGACGCTGGGCGTGGGTGTGGCACTGCTGTTCGTCCTGAGCTGGCAGATCGGGCTGATCGAATTGCTCATCGCGGTTCCGCTCGTCCTGCTCGCGCTGCAATTCGAACAGGGCTACGGTAGCGCCTCCCGTCGCGCGCAGGACCAGTCCGGGCATCTCGCCACGACGGTCGAGGAGTCCGCGCAGGGTATCCGCGTGCTGAAGGCGTTCGGCCGCGGCCCGTGGTTCGGTCGCCGGTTCCGCGCCGAGGCGAGGGAACTGCAGATGCTCGAGCTGGCCAAGGTGCGGTTGGCCGCGCGGCTGTGGACAGCGCTGAACACGTTGTCCGCGTTGGGTATCGCGGCCGCGCTCGCCGTCGGCGGGTATCTGCTCACCGAACACGCGATGACGGTCGGCGCCCTGGTGGCCGGCATCACGCTGACCACCTACCTGCAGTGGCCGATCATGGGCTTCGGCTTCCTGCTGGCCGAGATGAACCACGCCCGCACCGCGGCGCAACGGTTCTGGGAGGTGATCGACACACCCGTCGAGATCACCGATCCGGAACATCCCGTGGCCCCGCCGCAGCCGCTGCGTGGTGAATTGCGTTTCGATCGGGTGCGTTTCCGCTTCCCGGACGCCGACCGCGATCTGCTGCACGACATTTCGCTGCGACTGCGGCCGGGTGAGACGGTTGCGGTGGTCGGCGCCACCGGCAGCGGTAAGTCGGCGCTGCTGGGCCTGGTGCCGCGGCTGTTCGACGTCGCGGCGGGCGCGGTGACGATCGACGGGATCGATGTGCGCTCGATGCGGTTGTCGGATCTGCGGTCGCAGGTCTCGGTGGCCTTCGAGGATCCGGTGCTGTTCTCGGCCAGCGTGCGCGAGAACATCACCCTCGGCTATCCCGACGCCGGCGAGGAGCGGATCCGCGCCGCACTGGAGGTGGCCTGCGCCGCGCGGTTCGTCGACGAGTTGCCGTGGGGCCTGCGCACCCGGATCGGGGAGCAGGGTCTGAGCCTGTCGGGCGGTCAGCGGCAACGGCTCGCGCTGGCGCGAGCCGTGCTGGACCGGCAGAAACACTCCGGCGGGCACATCGTGGTCCTGGACGACCCGCTCTCCGCTCTCGACGTGAGCACCGAGGAACAGGTCCAGGTGCGGCTGCGCGAGGCGCTGGCCGGAGCCACCGTGCTGCTGGTGGCCCACCGCCCGTCGACCGCGGCCTGGGCGGACCGGGTCGCCGTCCTCGACGGAGGCCGCATCATCGCCGACGGACCTCACGAACGACTGCTCGAAACCTGTTCGCGCTACCGGGAATTGATGGGAGGTGAGCTCGATGCCGGAGAACCCGAGCGAGGACGCAGCTTCGCGCACGAACACTGACCGGGCGGGCACGATCACCGACCGCCCGGACGCCGCGGCCCGCGACAAGGCAGCCGAGGCCCTGCGCGTCGACGCCGATTCCGAGGCCGACTGGCGGGGCGTGGCCGCCGAGGAGGGCGAGCAGACGGATGCGGTCAACCTCGCCCTGGCGGCGCGGTCGCGTCGCCTGCTGTGGTCGCTGATCCGGCCCTACCGCCGGTGGGCGGTCGCCGCGCTGGTGCTGATCGTGATCGACAATGCCGCCCTGGTGGCGACGCCCCTGTTCGTCGCCCACGGCGTCGATACCGGTGTGGGCCGCGCGCTCGACGGCGACTGGTTGCCGCTGACGCTGGCCGTGGGCGGCATCCTCGCCTGCACCGCGCTCGGCGGCGTGACGACCTTCCTCTTCCTGCGCATCTCCGGCAGGTTGAGCCAGCAGGTGCTGTTCGATCTGCGGCTGCGGGTCTTCACGCACGTGCAGCGGCTCTCGATCGATTTTCACGAGAACTACACCTCCGGCAAGATCGTCGCGCGGCTCACCAGCGATCTGGAATCGCTCGAGGATCTGCTCGACCGTGCGCTCAACGACGCGCTGAGCGCCGTGCTGTCGGTGGTGACGATCGCGGCGATCCTGCTGTGGCTGGATATTCCGCTCGCCGCGGTGGTGCTGCTGGGTTTCGTCCCGCTGGTTTTCGTGACGCGCTGGGCGCAGCGGCGCCAGCGCGCCGGATACCGCCGAACCCGAGGCGCGATCGCGAAGGTGGTCGTGCATTTCGTCGAGACCATGGGCGGAATCCGCGCGGTGCAGGCCTTCCGGCGCGAGGAGCGCAACGAGGCCATTCTGGTCGACTCCGATGCCGAATACCGGGCCGCGAATATCAGTGCGCTGCACGGGATGGCGGCCTACATCGGCTTGGTTCGCTTGATCAGCAATGTGACGAACGTCGTCATCCTGGTCGTCGGTGCGTGGCGAGTCATCCACGGCCACACCGAAATCGGCGTGCTCGCGGCCTTCCTGCTGTACCTGCGGCAGTTCTACGGTCCGCTGGACGAATTGGCCCAGGTGTTCAACTCCTATCAGTCCGCGGCGGCCGCGCTGGAGCGAGTCTCGGGCGTGCTGGAGGAGCGGCCGAGCGTGGCCGAACCCGATGCCCCGCATCCGCTCGAGCGCGCGCGAGGCGAACTACGCCTGACCGATGTCGTCTTCGGCTACCCGAACCGGGACGACGTGTCCGGCGCCGAGGTTCGCCCCGCGCGATCGGTGCTGCCGCGGTTCTCGCTCACTGTCGAGGCAGGCCAGATCGTCGCGCTGGTCGGTGCCACCGGCGCCGGGAAGTCGACCCTGGCCAAGCTGATCGCGCGGTTCTACGACCCCTCGTCGGGCACGGTGTCGCTGGACGGCGTCGACCTGCGCACGATCGCCGACGCGGATCTGCGCCGTGCGGTCGCGATGGTGACGCAGGAGTCGTACCTGTTCTCCGGTTCGGTCGCCGACAACATCCGGCTCGGCCGGCCCGACGCCACCGACGCCGAGGTGTTCGCGGCGGCCCGTGCGGTCGGACTGTACGACTTCGTGATCTCGCTGCCGGACGGATTCGACACCGATGTGCGCAAGCGCGGTGGGCGGTTGTCGGCCGGTCAGCGCCAGCTCGTCGCCTTCGCGCGCGTCTTCCTGGCCGATCCCGCGGTGATCGTGCTGGACGAGGCCACGTCGAGCCTCGACATTCCGGGCGAGCGGCAGGTGCAGCGCGCGCTCGAGACCGTGCTGCGCGGGCGCACCGCCGTGATCATCGCGCATCGGTTGTCGACCGTCGCCATCGCCGACCGGGTGCTGGTGATGGATTCCGGGCGGATCGTCGAGGACGGTACGCCCGCGGATCTGATCGCATCGACCGGACGTTTCGCGGCCCTGCACACCGCGTGGCGCGAATCACTGGTGTAGCGCAGGTGAACAACTCGCGCGCCGCGACCGCACCGCGAGCCCGGTTGTCACCTACGGTAGAGGGGTGAGTAAGCCAGCCCAGGGCAATTCCGAGACCGCCCAGGCGAGCGAGGCCGCGGCGCCCCGCTGGCCGGCGGTGCTCACCTGGCGCGCGCACGACGCGTCCCGGATGGAATCGGTCCGCGTGGTCCTCACCGGTAACCGGATCCGCGCCTCCGGTCGCATCATCGCCGGGGGCTGCGGTGAACATCCCGCGTTCAGCGCGTCCTACGACCTGGTCACCGACGAGGTCGGACGCACGAAGCGGCTGTCGCTGCGCAGTACCGTCGCCTCGGGTGAACGGCATGCCTCGATCGCCCGGGACGAGGAGAACTACTGGCTCGTCGATGCCGGCGGCACCCACGTGCGGTCCATGTTCGGCGGTGCGCTGGATGTGGACGTGGTGCTGAGCCCGTTCTTCAACACCCTGCCGATCCGCCGTTTCGGGCTGGCGCACGCCACCGAGGACGTGCAGGTTCCGGTTGTCTACGTGCGGGTTCCGGATCTGCTCGTCCAGGAGGCGATCCTCACCTACAGCAGCGGCGCCGACGGAATCCACGTGCTCTCGCCGGTGTCGAGCGCGACCGTGACCGTCGACGACGACGGATTCGTCCTCGACTATCCGGGCCTCGCCGAGCGGGTCTGACTCCGCGCGGTTCTCAGTCCAGCGAGCGGATCACGCCACCCCGGCGTCCCGCATCGCGCAACCGTTCCAGCCAATCCTGATCGCCGGGGCGGATATCGGTGATGTCCCAGCGCCGCAGGGTGTCGTAGCGATCGCGTTCGCTGTAGCCCGCGTCGATCAGTTCGCCGAGGGTGCCCTCGTCGCGCAGGCTGTCGCGCGCGGCCTCGAGCAGGCGCAGGGCGTCGTCGATCGCCTCGGTGAGCGCGGCCGCGTTCGGTTCGCAGATCGCGCGCACCAACTCGGGAGCGGTCGCCGCGACCCGGGTGCCGTCGCGGAACGATCCGGCGGCCAGACCCAGAGCCAGATCGCCGCCCGCGGCCCCGGCCACCGCCAGCGCCTCGGCCAGCACGTGCGGCAGATGCGAGATGCGGGCCACCGCACGGTCGTGTTCGTCCGCCAGGACCGGCACCACGATCGCACCGCAGTCCAGCGCCAGCCGCGCGACCCGGTGCCACGGTTCGGCGCGGGTGCCCGGATCCACCCCGACCGCCCAGGCCGCGTCGCGAAACAGGTCGGGAGACGATGCGGCCCAGCCGGATTCGGCGGTTCCCGCCATCGGATGCCCGCCGACGTAGCGCGCGCCCAGTTCCTGCCGGTGCACCTCGGCGCGCACCGGTTCCTTCACACTCACCACATCGGTGAGCGGACAGTCGGGCGCGAACGTCTTCACATCCGCGAGAACGGTATCGATGGCCGGCATCGGCACCGCCAGCACGATCAGCGCATCGTCGGCGGCGGCCCGGGACAGCACCGCCGCGATATCGGATTCGACGTCGAATCCGTCGGCCCGGGCGGCCTGCGCACCCGGAGCCGACCGGTTGTAACCCCAGGCCCGGTAGCCGCCCGCGGCCGCCGCACGCAGCAGTGAACCGCCGATCAAACCCGTACCCAGTACGCACACCGAGGAATTCCGATCGCCTGTCATCGGATCAGATTCGCATACGACTTCAACATTTCCGCCGAAGCCGACTACCGTTGCGGCCATGGCACAGCGCTCGAGCACGAACAGGGCCGCGTCGGACGATTACGACGATGTGGAAGGGTTCGCCGTGGCGGTCGTCCGCGAAGACAGCACGTGGCGCTGCAGCCCGCTCAGCGCCGCGGCACTGTCGAGTCTGTCCGCGGCCGAGGACGAACTGCGCGCCCTGCGCAGCACCGGTGCGGTATTCGGACTGCTGGACGTCGACGACGAATTCTTCATCGTCCTGCGGCCGGGTCCGACCGGGAGCCGGCTGCTGATCTCGGACGCCACCGCCGCGATCGACTACGACATCGCCGTCGAGGTGCTCGACGCGCTGAATGTCGAAGTCCCCGATATCGATCCGGACGAACTGGATGAGATCGATCCGTGGGAGGAAGGCGATCTGGGCGTCCTGGCGGACCTCGGCCTGCCCGAGCCCGTGCTCAGCGTGATCCTCGCGGAAACCGATCTGTATCCGGACGAACAGCTGGGAATGGTCGCGCAGCGGCTGGGCTTCGCCGACGAATTCTCCGCGGTCCTGGACAAGCTGCACCGTTGAGCCCGGGGGCAGCGCCGAGTCCGGGGTCACCTCCGGGAGACGAGGATCTCGTCCGGGCCGCCCTCGCCGCCGCGGCGCGGACCGACCCGCGCGACGTCCCGGTCGGTGCGGTCGTCTTCGACGCGAACGGCCGCGAACTGGCCCGGGCCGGCAACGCCCGGGAAGCGCTCGGCGACCCGACCGCGCATGCCGAGATCCTGGCGCTGCGCCGCGCCGCCCAGGTGTACGGCGACGGCTGGCGGCTCGAGGGCACGACCCTGGCGGTGACGTTGGAACCGTGCACGATGTGCGCCGGCGCGCTGGTCCTGGCGCGGGTCCGCCGCGTCGTCTTCGGCGCCTGGGAGCCCAAGACCGGTGCGGTCGGCTCGCTCTGGGACGTGGTGCGTGACCGTCGCCTCAACCATCGGCCCGAGGTCCGAGGGGGCGTGCTCGAGGCCGAATGTGCGGCCGTCCTGGACGCCTTCTTCCGCGCTCAACGGCCCTGAACTCTGCTCCCGGTGTCGCTGACCACCCGATTTCGGATTCGCCGCGCCCGTCCGGTAAAGTCACCTGCGGTGGCGTGTCCGAGCGGCCTAAGGAGCACGCCTCGAAAGCGTGTGTGGGGTAACCCCCCACCGAGGGTTCAAATCCCTCCGCCACCGCCACAGCCCCCACCCGTATTTCCGGGTGGGGGCTTTTTCGTCCGCACCGGTCGTCGTCACCCGGCCGAACCGGTGCGAGCCTTCGGCGCGTCCGGGTCGTGGCGGACGGCCTTGAAGTAGCTGATCCGGGTCGGCTCGGTTCGCAGCACCGTGGTGTCGGTGCCGCCGACGAGATCGGGCCGCTCGACCACGAGCGGCGGACAGTCCACTCCCTCGACCCGCACCGTCTGATGGGCCCGAACGACCAGGTTGAACGGAGTTTCGGTCTCGGAGATCCCGCCGACGACCTGGCAGTGCTGCCAGGCCTCGATCAGGTAGGTCTCCTCGGTGTCGTTGGTGCAGGTCGTCTCCGTGCAGGAGACCCCCGCGGGAAACGGCTGTGCGGAGGCCGAGGGGGCGAGGGCGGCGACCGCGGCGCATACGGCGCCCGAAACGATGCCGGCTGCCAGAATCCGTGTGTTCAAGTTCCGGTTCCTTTCGACCTCCACGCGACCCTGCACGGTCGAGGTCCGATAACGATGACGACGAAGCCGTCGTCGTCCCCATTGTTCGGTACCGCCCCGAGGGCTTACCGCCATTGGTAAGCCGGGACATGTGCGCGGTCACTACCGACGGGTGGGCGTCGTGCCTTGCCGGACGCCGCGACCGCGTGGATTTACCGCGGGTGGGGAGTCGCCGGGATCGCGTGCGAACGAGGGTGATTGCCCGTGGTTCACTGCGTGTCGTCGCCGGCGCGGTGACAGATACCGTCGTGAATATTTTTGAAACGCAACTGTTTTCATGACGGCGCGCGGTAGCGGTGGTGATTCGGGCGGGTGAGCCGTGCGCGCTCGCGGTGTATTGCGCATGGGGGCCGCGGGATTCGGCGGGGCTGCCCCGCGGTTGCCCGGCGGCGGGCGTGGGGCCGGTCCGTGGAATCTGTCGTACCGGCGTGATCTACTCCACGTTACCGACTGGTAGGAAGCGTCCCGCGCTGAGGTAATCTAGCGACCAGTTCGCTGGCCGGATGTTTCGCCGATGTGGTCGGCAGTGTGCAAATCAGGTGAGGGACAACAGCTTTGAGCAAAACCGGGAGTCCGGTCGTGCGAACCGCGACGCGCGACGACATCACCGGAATGGTGCGGGTACTGGCCGCGGCCTTCGCCCACGACGATCCGATCGAGGAATACGTCTTTCCGGACGAGACCGTCCGGCACCGGCGGGCGCCGCGGATGTTGCGGACCATGATCGAGCATCGCTTCCTGCCGGCCGGTGGCGCCGAGGTGGCGGAGCTGGACGGCCGCATCGTCGGCGCCCTGCTCTGGTACCCCGACGGCTACCGGCCCGGCGGGCTCCGCGAATTCCTCGCGGGCCCGCTGTTTCTCGCGGGAATGGGCACCGCCGTGGGAAGGGGAACCGAGGTCGACCGGACCATGGATCGGGCGGCGCCGGCCGAACCTCATCTGTTCCACGTCTACCTCGGAACCGATCCGTCACTGCAGCGCAGCGGCGTCGGCCGCGCGCTGTACGCGTCGTTCACCGACAAGGCCGACCGGCAGGGCGTCCTCCTGTGCGGAATCTGCAAGGACGAGAACGTCGGCTACTACGAGGCCCTGGGTAACGAACGCACCGGGTCCGTCCGGCTGGGCAGGACGGGTCCGGAAATGAACATCATGATTCGCCGACCGCGACCGCTCTGATCAGCGGGAATTGCCGAGTCGGCCGAGGAGTCGCTGTGTCTGACATTGCCATCGTCGGAATCGGATGCCGGTACGCCGGCGGTATCGATTCGCCGGAGTCCTTCTGGGACTTCGTGATCAACAAACGGGACGGGGTCACCGAGATCCCGGCCGACCGCTGGGATTGGCGGCGCTACTACGACGCCGACCGCCGCACCCCCGGCCGCATGTACACCAAACGCGCCGCCTTCATGACCGGCGATCCGTGGGAGTTCGATCCCGACTTCTTCGGCATCTCCCCGCGCGAGGCGGCCGCCATGGACCCGCAGCAGCGACTCGTCCTGGAAGTGGTGTGGGAGGCGCTCGACGACGCGGGCGTCGCCGGACGCAGCGCCGGTTCGGGGCTCGGCGTCTACATCGGCGCCTTCACCCTCGATCAGCTCGCGGTATCGGTCGGCGGACCGGCGCTGCCGCATGTCGACATGCACACCGCCGCGGGCGCGTCGTACACGATGCTCTCGAACCGGATCGCCTACGCGCTCAACCTGACCGGCCCGGCGGTCACCGTCGACACCGCCTGTTCCTCGTCGCTGGTCGCCCTGCATCTGGCCTGCCAGGCCATCGAAAGCGGAGACTGCGAATACGCGCTGGCCGGCGGCGTGACCGTGATGGCGCAGCCGGAGCCGTTCGTCTCCATGTGCAAGGGCGGATTTCTCGCCGCCGACGGCCGCAGCAAACCGTTCGACGCCGCCGCCGACGGTTACGGCCGTGGCGAGGGCGCCGGCATCGTGGTGCTGAAGAAGCTCGCCGATGCCGAACGCGACGGCGACCGCATCTACGCGGTGGTCAAGGCCACCGGCTCGAATCAGGACGGCCGCACCACGGCCATCACCGTTCCGAACGCGGATTCCCAGGAAGCGCTGGCCAAGACGGTGATCGAGCGCTCCGGAATCCCGGCGCACGAGATCACCTACGTGGAGGCGCACGGCACCGGAACGCCGGTGGGCGACCCGCTGGAACTGCGAGCCATCGGCCGGGCCTACGGCGCCGCCACCGGACGGCCCGGCCCGGTCGGCGTCGGCTCGGTGAAGGCGACGCTGGGCCACACCGAGGCCGCGTCGGGTATCGCGAGCGTCATCAAATCGGCGCTGGCCATCACGCACCGCACCATCGCGCCGCAGGGTTGGCTGGACACCCCCAATCCCGATATTCCGTTCGAGGAACTGGGAATCCGCCTCCAGACCGAGGCCGAACCGGTCGGCCCCGAGGTCGAGCGGATGACGGTGGCCGTCAACGGTTTCGGCTACGGCGGCACCAATGCGCACGCGATTCTGCAGGAGTATGCGGGTGCTCCCGAAACCGGCCGGGCGCCACAGCATTTCGGCGTACTGCCGCTCTCCGCGCGCAACGAGACAGCGGTTCGGCACCTGGCTCGCGGCGTTGCCGAACTGATCGCCGAGGGCGCCGACCCCGGCCGGCTGGCCGAGGCCGCGTGGCGGCGGCGCAATCACCACAACCATCGTGCCGCGATCACCTTCGGTGACGACACCGAACTGGTCCGGGGCCTGGTCGACTTGGCGAACGGTGAGGGGCGAATCAGTCGCACCGTCGCCAAGCGCACCGCCGAGCCGGTGTACGTCTTCACCGGTATGGGCCCGCAGTGGTGGGGTATGGCGCGCGAATTGCTGACCACCGACACTGCTTTCGCCGACGAGGCGCGCCGCATCGACGCCGTGTTCACCGACATCGCGGGCTGGTCGATCGTCGAGGAGTTGCTGCGGCCCGAAGAGGAGTCGAAGGTCACCTCGACCGCCATCGCGCAACCGGCGAACTTCCTGGTCCAGGTCGCGCTGTACGCGGCGTTGCGGGAATACGGAATCGAACCCGCCGTCGTCGTCGGTCACAGCGTCGGCGAGGTCTCGGCCGCCTACGTGACCGGAATGCTGTCGCTGCGCGACGCGCTGCTGGTCAGCTACCACCGCGCCCGGTTGCAGGCCACGACGGCCGGCACGGGCGGCATGCTGGCGATCGGATTGCCCGCCGACGCGGCTCGCGAGGTCATCGCCGCCGACAGCTCGGTCGATATCGCGGCGATCAACTCGCCCTCGGCCGTCACCCTGGCCGGTGCCGTCGACCGCCTCGACGAGATCGCCGAAAAGCTCACCGCCGACGGCATTTTCGCGCGCCGGCTACAGGTCGAGGTGCCCTACCACAGTCATCTGATGGATCCGATCCTGGATGAACTGCGCGCGGTGCTGGCCGGGCTCACCGTCGCCGAACCGCGTATCCCGCTGTATTCCACGGTCACCGGCGAACAGGTCACCACGGCCGACTGGAATGCCGACTACTGGTGCGCGAACGTGCGGCAGCCGGTGCGGTTCGCCGATGCGATCACCGCGCTGGTCCGCTCCGGCAACCGGGTCTTCGTCGAGGTCGGACCGCATCCGGTGCTCGGCGCCAATATTCGCGAGATCCTCATCGGCGCGGGCGAAACCGGGACGACGGTGGCGACCCTGCATCGCAAACAGCAGGACGCCGACAGTCTGCGCCAGACCCTGTCCGGGCTGTACGCGGCCGGAATTCTCGACATCGACGCACTGTTCGCGGGAGTGCCGGATCCGACGCCGCATATCGATCTGCCGCGCTATCCGTGGCAGCGCACCCGCCTGCGCAACGAGCTGCCGGAATTCCGGCTGCTGCGCCACGGCACGCCGGACGCGCACCCGATGCTCGGGGATCAGCATCCCGACGATTCCAACGCCTGGCGGGTGGAACTGTCGCTCGCGGCGCTACCGTGGCTCGCCGATCACGTCGTGGGCGGCACCCGGATCCTGCCCGGCGCGGGATATCTGGATGCCGCGCTGAGCGCCGCCGCGGTACGCACCGAATCGGATCAGGTGGCCGTGGAAGGCGTGCGATTCGTCGCACCCCTGGTGGTCGAGGAGGGCGAGGCGCCGATCGTCGAACTCCACGTGGAGGATTCGACCGGGCGCTTCACCATCCGCTCCCGGGGCGCGGCCGGAACCATCTGGACCGTTCACGCGCTGGGCCGCCTGGTCGAAGGCAGCTACGCGCCGATCACCGCCGATGTGCCCGATGTCGAGCACATGCTCGCGGTCGACCCCGCCGAGTTCTACGCCGGATTGGCTGCGCGCGGACTGGAATACGGCCCCGCCTTCCAGCGCGCCACCGCGATCCGGATCTCGCCGGACACCGTGGTCGCACAACTCGACGGCACCATCGGCCAGGGCGAGCGGTACCTCGCCCATCCCGCGATCGTCGATGCGGCGCTGCAGAGTGTGGCCGCCCTGCTCGCCGGGCGCGGTGGGGCCCAGGAGGGCGCGATGGTGCCGGTCGGCGTGCGCACCGTGCGCCGCCTGGCGCCGCTGCCGGCCGAGGTCACCGCCGTGGCCCGGCTCACCGAGGGCGACCGGCCGCTGGCCGATATCGATCTGCTCGACGCCGACCACACCGTGGTCATGCAGATCAGAGGAATGGAATTCGGATCCCTGACTCCGGGCCGCGGCCCGCTGCAGCGCATGACCGACATGTTCTACGAGGAACGGTGGGAGCTGCGCGATCCGGTCGACACGACCGCACTTCCCGGGAACGACGGCCTGTACACCCTGGTCCTCGGCTACGGCGAGAACATCGACTCGCGGATCGAGCGGGTGCGCGATGCCGTCGCGGGCGGTGCCGGCTCGGCCGTCCTCCTGCTGGACCCGGCCGACGCCGAGCTGGAACCGCGACTGGCACAACAGCTTCGCGACATCTTCGGCGACGAGGACGTGCGAAGGCTGCACGTGTGCGTGGTCCCCGGACACGCACCCGACGGTGACGTCGCCGCGCTGTGGACGCTGCGCCGGATCGCGGTGACGCTCGACGGCTATCTCGAGGAGCGGGTCACCGAGCACGAGATCGAGATTCCGCTGACCGGCGACGGCTCGATGTACGCGACCGTGGTCAGCGCCCACGCATACGCCCATCCCGCGGACGAGACGGCGCCGGATCCCAGCCAGGCCGCCATCGCCGGCGCTCGTCGCGTACTGCTCAACGAACAGTCCCGGCTGCGCTGGCGACTGGTCGATATCGACGCCGACACGACGGTCGCGGACCTGTCCGCGGAACTGGCGATCCCCGGTGGCTTCCAATACGACCTGGTCGACGAGGCCGTGTTGCGCAACGGTCTGCGCTGGACCACGGTCGTGACCCGAACGCTGCCCGAACGGCTCGACGCCCTCGACACCGCCGAACCGCTCACCGACCCCGAGGCGAATTTCGAACTGGAACTGCCCCGTTCGCGCACCTTCGCGCGGCTGGGCTGGCGGCGCTGCGATCGGCGCGAACCCGGTCCGGGCGAGGTCGAGGTCCGGATGCGGGCCGTGGGCCTCAACTACAAGGACGCGCTGAAGGTGATCGGCGTCCTCGGTGAACGTGAACTGTCGGAAACCTTCTTCGGCCTGGTGCCGGGGATGGAAGGCGGCGGCGAGGTGGTCCGGGTCGGTCCCGGCGTCACCGACTACGCCGTCGGTGACGCGGTGAGCCTGACCTCCAAGGGCATGGTCGCGCGCTACCACACCACCTCGACCGATTCGCTCACCCACGTCCACCCCGACACCGACGCGGGCCGGTGCAGCAGTGTCACGGCCTTCACCACCGCCGAGTACTCGTTGCTCGAACTCGCGCGGATCCGGGCCGGCGAGACCGTGCTGGTGCACGGTGCGGCCGGAGGTGTCGGCAGCGCGGCGGTGCAGATCGCGAAATTGCACGGCGCCACCGTGATCGGCACGGCGAGCAGCGAAGAGCGACGTGCCTACGTCCTCGCCGAGGGTGCCGATCACGCGGTCGGATCGCGGTCGCTCACCTTCGTCGACGAGGTGCTCGCCCTCACCGGCGGCCGCGGCGTGAACGTGATCATCAGCTCCGCGCCGGGTGAGATCCTGCGCCAGAACTTCGCGGTGATCGCCGAATTCGGCCGCATCGTGGAGATCGGCAAGGCCGATATCTACACCGGCGGCATGCTGGATCTGTCGGCGTTCGACAAGAACGTCTCCTACTTCTCCTTCGATCTGGACCGGATGCTGCGACTGCGGCACACCGAGGTGATGGAGCTGGGCCGCAAGGTCAACGCCAGCTTCGACAACGGCACCTACCGGCCGCTGCCGTTCCAGAAGTACGGCACGGCGGAGGTGGCTCAGGCTTTCGAGGAGGTGGCCCGCTCGACCCGGATCGGCCGGGTCGCGCTGGACCTGACCGAAGAACAGCCGCTGGTCCGCCCGCAGCTACCGGACATCGAGATCGACCCGGCGGCGCAGTACCTGATCACCGGTGGTTTCGGCGCCTTCGGCCTGGCCACCGGGCGATGGCTGGTGGGCCACGGCGCCCGCCGGCTGACGTTGCTCGGGCGCGGCGGTGCCACCACCGAGGCCGCCGTCGCGCAGCTCGCGGCCTGGGAGGCCCAGGGCATCGAGGTCACCATCGAGCGGGTCGACATCACCGATGCCGATGCCGTGGCGGCGGTCGTCGTTCGCGCCCACCGGCCCGAGCATCCGCTGCGCGGGGTGTTCCACACCGCGGGCGCCATCGACGACAAGCGCATCACCGTCATGGATGCCGAGAGTCTGGCAAAGGTGTTCCGGGCGAAGGCCGACGGTGCGCGGGCACTCGTCGCCGGTGTCCAGGCCGCGGGGGCGCGGCTCGACCAGTTCGCGCTGTGGTCCTCCGGTAGTGCGATGTTCGGCGGCGTGGGCCAATACGCCTACACCGCAGCCAATATCGCGCTGCAGGCGATCGGGGATTCGGTGATCCGCGCGGGCGGCACCGCACTGGTCGTCGGCTGGGGTCATATGTCCGGCGGCGGTATGGCCGACGACGAGCACATCGCGCGATACCTGCGCAACACCGGCTTCGATTCGATCACCATGGACGAGGGGACCGAATATCTGGAGCAGGCGCTGCGCTTGGGCGTCACGCAGGCCTCGATCATTCCGGTCGACTGGGCCAAGGTGAACGCCACCGCGCCGTTCTTCGCCCAGACCGGGCGCACGAAGGAACTGATCGCCGCTGCGGCACAAGATGATTCGGCCGCCGCGCGGCTGCGCGTGCAGCTCGCCGAACTCGACGAGGGTAAGCGCAACGAGGTCGTCGCCTTCATGCTGGCCGAGCAATTGGCGCAGGTCATGGGCGTCTCCGCGGATTCGATCGACCTGACGGTCCCGGTACCCGAACTCGGATTGGACTCGCTGATGGCGGTGGAATTCGGTGCGCTGGTGACGAAATCGCTGGGCGTGGAACTGATGTCGATGAAGATTGGCCGCTCGTTCAGCCTCGAGCAGGCGGGTGCGCGGGTGGCCGAGGCGATCGTGCAGGGGGCGACGGGATGAGAAGGCCGCAGCCGTCTGCTGCGCCGGAAGGGATGCGGGATGAGTGAATCGGCGCGGGATCTGGCGCGGAAGTTGTTGTCCGGCACGGCGTCCGGTGCGACCGGTGCGCCGGCGTCGACTCCCGTGACGTCCGCCGGCTCGAGCGCTGCGTTCACGGGTGCCAACACCAAACCGGCCCGCCCGCGCCGGGGCCCCGGTCGCCAATTCGCCGACCACCCCGAGGTCGCGGCGATGGTGCAGAAGCGGGCGGCGATCGCGGCGGTGCACGAGCACAGCGGCACGCCCAATCCGATGTTCCTTGTGCGAGAGAGCCCGAACGACACCGTGATTCGGTGGCAGGGCCGGGATCTGGTGAATTTCAGCGCCTACAACTATCTCGGCCTGGGCAACCATCCGAAGGTGGTGCAGGCAGCCAAGGACGCGCTGGACACCTATGGCGCCTCCGCCTCGGCCAGCCGCATCGTCGCCGGGGAGATCCCGATCTACGCCGAACTCGAACAGCGCCTGGCCGCGATGTACGACGTCGGCGACGCGATGG
>NZ_BAFW01000001.1 GCF_000308535.1 Nocardia cerradoensis NBRC 101014
CGACGATGGGGTGGCTCTGGCCGTAGTCGAGATCGATCACATCGGCGACGACGACGGTGACATTGTCGGGGCCGCCGCTGCGCAGAGCCAGTTCGATGAGCCGGTCGGCCGCCTCGTCGGTATTGCCCTCGCGCAGGGTGTTGGCGATCGTCTCGTCGCTCACCACATCGGACAGGCCGTCCGAACACAGCAGATAGCGGTCACCGGCGCGGGCTTCCCGGACGATGAGCGTCGGCTCGATCTCGTTTCCGGTGAGTGCCCGCATGATCAGTGACCGCTGCGGATGGGTGTGGGCCTGCTCCGGGGTGATCCGGCCCTCGTCGACCAGCGACTGGACGAAGGTGTCGTCGCGGGTGATCTGGGCGAGCTCGCCGTTGCGGAGCATGTAGGCCCGGGAGTCGCCGATATGGGCGAGGCCGAGTTTCTTGCCCGCGAACAGGATGGTGGTGAGCGTGGTGCCCATACCGTCGAGTTCGGGTTCCTCTTCGACCTGGTCGGCGATCGCGGCATTGCCTTCGCGAATCGCCCGGTCGAGTTTGCCGAGCAGATCGTCGCCGGGCTCGTCGTCGTCGAGATGAGCCAGCGCGGCGATCATCAACTGCGAGGCCACCTCACCGGCGGCGTGACCGCCCATGCCGTCGGCGAGCGCCAGCAGGCGTGCACCTGCGTAGACGGAGTCCTCGTTGTTCGCCCGGACGAGACCACGGTCGCTACGCGCTGCGTAGCGGAGAACTTGAGTCACGATCGCAGCTCGATCACAGTCTTACCGACACGGACAGGGGTGCCGAGTGGAACTCGGACGGGAGTGGTGACCTTCGCTCGATCGAGGTAGGTCCCGTTGGTCGATCCTAAGTCTTCGACGTACCAGTCCTCGCCGCGCGGCGATAACCGTGCATGCCGGGTCGAGGCGTAGTCGTCGGTCAGTACCAGCGTGGAGTCGTCTGCACGCCCGATGAGCACCGGTTGGGTGCCGAGCGTGATCCGAGTGCCGGCGAGTGAACCCTGAGTCACCACTAGATACTTGGCGCCCTTCTGGCCACGGCTGAAGGATGGCAGCACCACCGAACCTCGGGTGGGTCGGGGCTGGATCCGAATGCCTGATGCCGCGTAGATGTCGCTGCGCAAGGTGCGAAGCACCGCCCACACGAACAGCCACAACAACAAGAGGAACCCCGCACGGGTCAACTGCAGGATCAGTCCCTGCACGGCGCTCCACCTCCTGTTCGACCGGTCCCGTAGTGGCGTTTCGTCCCCCAACCGGCGTGCTGGTCAGCACGGCCCGGCTGCCGAGCGAATGTTGGCAGCATAATAGGGCCGATGACCGGTTGCGATCACGATACGGGCGAGCGGTTTTCGCGCCCCATCGTGACCTGCACCGGCGAGCTTACGGGATCAGACGATCCGGATCAGGATCTCGGAATGCCCGGCCCGGATGACATCGCCGTCGGCGAGCTGCCAATCCTGGACGGGCGAGCCGTTGACCAGCGTGCCGTTGGTGGAACCGAGATCCGAGAGCATGGCGACCTGACCGTCCCAGCGCACTTCGATGTGGCGACGGGACACCCCGGTGTCGGGAAGCCGGAAATGGGCGTCCTGGCCACGCCCGATGATGTTGCTGCCCTCGCGTAGCTGGTACGTGCGGCCGCTGCCGTCGTCGAGGTGCAGGGTGGCCGAATAGCCGGACCCGCCGCGCGCCGGCTGCGGGGCCGCGGCGTAGCCGCCCTGCTGTCCGTAGGCCGGCTGCTGTCCGTACGCCTGATCCTCGGCGCCGTAACCGCCCTGGTCGGCGTACCCCTGATCGGCATAGCCGGGGTCGGCGTACCCCTGCTGGCCGTAGCCGCCCTGAGCCGGGTAGCCCTGGTCGTATCCGGGCGCCTGGCCGTAGCCCGGCTGCTGCGCGTAGTTCTGCTCCGGATAACCCTGCTGTTGCCCGTACCCCTGGTCGGCATAGCCCTGCTGGCCGTAACCCTGGTCGTAGCCGCTCTGCTCGTAGCCGCCCTGTTCGTACGCCTGCTGCTGGCCGTACCCCTGGTCGGCGTACGCCTGCTGACCGTAGCCCTGGTCGTAACTGCTCTGGTCGTAGCTGCCCTGCTCGTAGCCCGGCTGACCGTAGGCCGCGCCACCCTGCTGGTAGCCCGCACCGCCCTGCTGGTAGTCGTAGCCGTTCTGGTAGTCGCCGCCCTGCTGATAGTCGCCGTAGGCGGGCTGCGATTCCGGAGCCGCGTATTCACCGGCACCGGGGTACTGACCACCCCGGCCGTAGTCGTCCTGATATTGCGGCGCGGGGCGGCCCCCCGGCGGGGGTGCGTACCCGCGGTTGCGTGGATCGGACTCCGCGGGCTCTCGGCTGGGGTCGTAGCCTGAGTTCTGCGTCATGGGGCCAGCTCCTGGTTGCGGGTGTGCGGGTCGTTGTGGGGGTCGTCCAGGTCGATCGGGCGGCCGGCGCGGCGCCGGGGGGTTCCGGCGGCCCGCATCCGGGTCGACCCGTCCGTGCGTCCTGAACTGTCCGGTGTGCAGCGTAGGGGATGCCTCGAATTCGACGTGCACTTCACCGTAGGTCTGCCACCCCTGATCGCGGATGTAGTCCTGTAAATGCTTGGCGAACGCGCGGGTGGTCAACTCGTGGTCTGCATCGAGTTCCTGCAGGTCCGTGGGGTTGACCGTGATCACGTAGACGTTCGGGGCGAGCAGATGCCCGCCCTCGAGTTCGCTCAGGCGATCCGAGGCCTCGCGCTGTAGCGCCGCTTCCACCTCCTGGGGAACGACGCTGCCGCCGAAGACCCTGGCGAAAGCGTCACCGACGGCGCCCTGCAGACGTCGCTCGAATCGCGAGACGATGCCCATACCGGCCTCCCTTCGATGCCCGCCCTCGTTGCCTACGCTGTATGTCTACGTCAGCTGATCGGTCTGTGTCGTCCGGGCGTCACGATCCCGCGACACGACATGCCGATAGGGCGTGTCGTCGAACGGACACGGTCACTGCATGATATCCACGATCCTCCACCGCTGTAACTCACGACCGGCCACCCACGGTTCCCGGTACCCGAAAATTCTGCTCCGCAACCGTCGTGAGCAGGCGATTTCGTATGCGAAGCGGGTGCGTGATACTGTCGTCCAGTCGCTCGGGCGAGTGGCGGAATGGCAGACGCGCTGGCTTCAGGTGCCAGTGTCCTTCGGGACGTGGGGGTTCAAGTCCCCCTTCGCCCACAGAGGAAGAGCCGCAGATCGAATCCGGTCTGCGGCTCTTCTTTTTCGTGTCCGTCAGGCGGTGGGCAGTGCCGCCCGCAGCACCGAGACCGCCTGGGCGATCTCGTCGCTCAGGACATCGGCCTCGCCGGTGATCACCCGCGCCGGGGGCAGTCCGGCCGGCTGGACACCGGATCAAGACACGGCGGCCACCAGCGGCGTCTCGCCCGAACCGGTGGACCGGAACCGGCGCTGATATTTACTGGGCGATATCCCGAGCCGGGCTATGAACGCGCGGCGCATCGCCTCGCTGCTGCCGTAGCCCGCCGCCATCGCCGCCTCGGTCACTCCACAGCCGGCATGCAGCATGTCCCGGGCGACCCCGAAGCGGATGAAGGCGACGTATTCAGCGGGGGAACGCTCCAATTCGGCGCGGAAGAGTCTGCTCAGATGCCGTGGGCTGACGTTGGCATGTGCCGCCAGCGTCCGAACCGTATGGGGGAAGGCGGGTTCCGCGCAGATGAGATCGACCGCCTTGCGCACCAGCGGGCTGCGCGGCGCCGGCCCGGACAGCGAGGCCGAGAACTGCGACTGCCCGCCCGCGCGGTGCATGTACACCACCATCAGCTGAGCGATCCGGCGTGCGATGTCGGGGCCGAAATCCTCCTCGACCATCGCCAGTGCCAGGTCGATCCCCGCGGTCACTCCGGCTGAGCTGTAGAGGTTTCCGTCGCGTACGTAGATGTCGTCGGCGGCCACGTCGATCGCGGGATAGCGCCGCGCCAGATGTGCGGCGAACTTCCAGTGTGTAGTGGCCCTCCGTCCGTCGAACAGGCCCAGTTCGGCGAGGACGAACGCGCCGCTGCACACCGACGCCAGGCGCCGCGTGTTCCAGGACAGCCGCCGCGCCGCCGCGAGCAGTTCGGGTGTGACGAATCGCGAGGGCGGCAGCTCACTGCCCGGAATCACGACGGTGTCGAAGACACCCGCGTCGGCCGCCGCGACCGCGCATTCGATCCGGGCGCCGATCGAGGTCTCCACACTGCCGCCATCCGCCGACACCAGCACGACCTCGTATCCCGGGCAGGCCTGGTTGGCCTCGACGAAAACTTCCGCGGGGCCGGTGAAGTCGAGCATCTTGACGCCGTCGAAGACCAGAATTCCTATCCGCCGGCGCGGTAGTTGAGCGAGTTCGAGGGCCATCCCGCCATCATTCTGGAGTAACGCCTCCAGAACAAGCTTTGTGGCCGGGGTCGCAGTGTGATTGATACGGTGGGCGCCATGGGGAGGCCACGGCAGTTCGACGAATCGGCGTTGCTCGACGCCGCCACCGAACTGTTCTGGTCCCGGGGTTTCGAGCAGACGTCGGTCGAGGACGTCTCGCGCGCGAGCGGCATCGGAAACGGCAGCATCTACGCCGCCTACCGCAGCAAACGCGGACTGTTCCTCGCGGCCTTCGAACGCTACTGCGAGGGCCGCGCCCGCCTGGTCCGCGAGGTGGTGACCTCGGCTCCCGGTTCGGCGCGCGCGGCCGTGCGCGCGTTGTTCGACGCGATCATCGACGACTGCGTCGCACAGCCCGATCGCCGCGGCTGCCTGATGCTCAACAGCATCGCCCAGCTCGGCTCGCGCCTGCCGGAGGTGATCGGCATCGGGAATCGGACCACCTCCGCCATGGAACAGAGTGTCGCCGAGCGGTTACGCCGTGCCGCCGAGGAATCCGGGGCCGAGCTAGACGCTGCGACCCTGGCCGCCTACAGCGCCGCGGTGGTGATGACCGCGCAGGGCCTCATCCAACTGAGTCGCTTGGGAACTCCGCTTTCGCGCCTGCGCGAGATCGCCGAGGTGTCGAGTCGAAATCTGCCCGGGGCGTGGGACGCTCCGGTCGCGGGCGGAGTTGCCTGACGGTTGTCCTCGGGGTGCCGTTCGTCAGCGGCCTCGCTGGGTGCGGACGTAGTCGACGGCGTCCTGCGTGACAGCGTCGGTGATGTCGGCGAATTCCTCGTGCTTCTGGATGTATCCCGCCACGAACGGGCAGATCGGCACGATGCGCAGACCGGCCTCGCGGGTACGGTCCAGCACCTGCGAGACCAGGGCGCCGGCCAGGCCGCGTCCGGCGAAGTCGGAGTCGATTTCGGTGTGGTAGAAGATCCGCTGCCCCTCGTGGTCGAGGTATTCGGTGAAGCCGGCGAGCCGATCGTCCACGCTGATTTCGAACCGCTCCGCGGCCTGCGTGACGACCGGGGAGGGTTGCTGTTCGGCGGTCATGGTCTCAGTATTGCGGCCCGGCCGGCCGGATTCGGGCAGGTTCGGGCGAGGACGCGCGCGGCAGTGTGATCTTCGCCGCATTCTCGGCGGCTGACCGGTCGTTATTCGGTTCCGGTATTACTGGCGAAAAATTGTTGTTCGAGTTCGCTGTCGAAATAACAGCACAATTCAATGGAAGCGCATCCGCAACATTCTGAGAATTACCTGACGGCAGACTTGGAATCTCCGGCGTTAACAAACTCAAAGTTTGTTTCTCGGTCGTGCCGTCCTTCCGGATGGCGCTACAGCGCCTTCGGTTGACGCGCTGACCTGCGGTGATGTCGAACAGGTAAGCAACGGGCGACCCGCCCGGGAATGATCGCGGTCCGCGAATCCGGCAGTGCGACCAACCGTCGAAATGGCAGAAAAATCCCGGCTACTCGAGCGTTGCGGTATGGGGTGCACCGCTATTTCCGACCGCCCGCCAGGTATTTGCGCCTGGTCTCCGGAAGTGCTGTCTGGCTGCGGGTTTCGGCTCGGTTACGGCCGGGCAGACGGAGTGTGCAGGAGGTTGCGTGGGGATAACGATTGTGTAGAGTCGACGGTAACGCTGGCCGCAGCTGAGCTGGACTCGCTGCGGCCAGTGGATCTCAAATCGGCACTCCGATGATCCTTCGAATCCCCGCCCTCTCGCAAGGGATTTTCTCAGCCTCAGCACAACCCGGTCCGCGTTAGCTCGATATGCGCTCGTCCGCGTCCGCCGTGGCCCGCAACGCCGCACTTTCCTGCGCCGCACGGCGTCCGGCGCCGAAGACGTAGGTCAGAAATCCGAGCTCGGCAACCAGCCCGATACCGATGCGTACCGGCGCAGGCCAGCCGGCGGGCGTGACGAACCCCTCGATCAGGCCCGAGACCAGCAGGACCGCCACCAGCCCGAGGGCGATCGTGGCCGTCGCCCGGCCCTGCCGGGCCAGCGCCTCCGCCCGCGACGACCGCCCCGGATCGATCAGTGTCCACCCCAGTTTCAGCCCCGCACCGCCGGCGACGAAAACCGCCGTGAGTTCGAGCATGCCGTGTGGCAGCAGGAAACCGAAGAACGAGTCGAGCCGCCCGGCATCCGCCATCAGCCCGGCGGACACCCCCACGTTCAGCGCGTTCATGAACAGCAGATAGGCGGCCGGGAGAATCAGGATGCCGGTGAACAACGCGATCGCCGACACCCAGGCGTTGTTGGTCCACACCTGTGCGGCGAAGGCATCGTGCGGGTGTTCGGAATAGTAGGACTCGAAGCGGCCGCCGGGGGCGGTCAGCGATGCCGCGTCCGACGGCAGCCCCAAAGTCCTTCGCGCCGAACCGGAACCGGACACCCAGATGCCGACTCCGGTCGAGACGGCCAGGAACGCCGCCGCCACCCCGGCCCACCACGGCCACGCTCGATACACCGCGGCGGGAAACCGGTGGGTGAAGAAATAGCCGATCTGCGACCAGGTGTCGGTCCGTGCGCCCAGCAGCCGGCCCCGGGCTCGCGCCAGGACCGCGCTCAGGCCGTTGATCAACTCCGGATCCGGTGAATGCGATTGCAGTCGTGCCAGCTGCTGGGAGGTGCGGCGATACAGGGCCACGAATTCGTCGACCTCCGCGCCACTGAGGCGCCGCTGCGCGGTCAGCCGGTCGAGCCGATCCCAATGCCGCCGCTGCGCGAACGAATAGGCATCGACGTCCATCGGCTCCTCCTGTGCTCATGCGGGACACCCGCACCCGGTCGAATCGCCGCAATGAGCTTCGCGGGGTATCGCGGCAATTCTCCTGTGCTCATGCCGACCTGCCCTCCGAAGGCTAGTTCGCACGCGCCCGATTCGGGATACTGGAGCGATCATGGCCGATTTCACCACGGGGGAGGCCGTCTCCCTGCAGCTGCCGATCGCGCGCATCCCCACCCGCGCCGCGGCCTTCGCGATCGATCTGGTGCTGCAGCTCGTTCTCGCCCTGCTGTTGTTGTCGGCCGTCGTCGGCGTGCTGTTCCGATTCGAACCCGACGGCGCGTGGGTCGATGTGGCCGTGCTGGTGACGATGGTGACCGTCCTCGTCGGATACCCGGTCGTCAGCGAGACCCTGACGCGCGGGCGGACCGTCGGAAAGATGGCGCTGGGCCTGCGTGTGGTGCGCGGCGACGGCGGGCCCGTCGATTTCCGGCACGCGCTGACCCGCGGCCTCGCCGGCGCGCTCGTCGATTTCTGGAATCTCGGCGGGTTCGGTCTGGTCGCGGTGGTCACCTCGCTGTGTTCGCCGCGAGCGCGCCGCGTCGGCGACATCCTGGCCGGTACCGTCGTGGTGTCGGATCGGGCGCGAATTCCCGTGCCCGCCTTGGCCGTCGCGCCGCCGTGGCTGGTCGACTGGGTGGGACGGCTGGATCTGTCCGGGCTCACCGAGGATCTCGCACTGCCGGTGCGCCGGTATCTGACCCGCTTCCCGCAGCTCACCCCGCAGGTACAGGCGGAACTCGGTGCGGCGCTGGTGGCCGCGGTCTGTGCGCAACTGCGGGTGGCGCCCCCGGCCGGATATCCGCCGCTGCAGATTCTCGGCGCGGTGATCGGGGAGCGGCAACGCCGGATTCTGCCGCCACCGCGCCTGCCGTTCTGGCCGATGCCCCAGCAGTGGGCGGCCCCCGCGCAGCCGTACGCCCCGGCGGTCCGGCCGGGGGCGTGAACGCTCAGAGCGCGCCCGACCGTTTCAGTTCCAGATACTCGTCGGCCAGCGCCTCCGGCACGCGATCCGGCGCCGCGGCCACCACGTCGATTCCCTGACGCTGCAGGGTTTCTCGCACGATCGCGCGTTCGGTGAGCAGGTGTTCGGCGGCCGCGGCGGCATAGACCTCGGCGGCGGAATCGCGACGGGTCGCGGTCGCGGCGATCTCCGGATCGGTGACCGACACCAGCAGCACCCGGTGCCGACTGCTCAACACCGGGAGTACCGGCAGCAGATTCTCTTCGACCATCGCCCCGTCGAGGCTGGTGAACCAGACCACCAGGCTGCGCCGCCGGGTGTGGCGAACCGCGGTGCGGACCATCGCCGGGGTGTCGGCATCCAGCAGTGCGGGCACGACGCCCGAGAGGGCGTGCATCAGCTTGGGCTGCACGGCTTTTCCGCGTGCGCCCCGCACCTCGGCGCGGATCTCGCGATCGAAGGCCAGCAGATCGACGGTGTCCCCGGCCGCGGCCGCCAATCCGCCCAGCAGCAGCGCGGCCTCGATGGCGGTGTCGAGCCGAGTCTGCTCGCCGAGCCGGGCGGCGCTGATCCGGCCGGTGTCCATCAACATCAGCACGTGGCGGTTGCGTTCGGGCCGCCAGGTGCGGACCAGCACATCGGTCGCGCGGGCCGTGGCTCGCCAGTCGATGGAACGCACATCGTCACCGGCCACGTATTCGCGGAAGGAATCGAATTCCGAGCCCGGGCCGCGCAGGGTGGCGACCGATCGGCCGTCCAGATGCTGCAGCCGTTTCACCTTGGCAGCGAGGACACGTTCGGTCCGAAACGGCGGCAGCGCACGAACGGTGGCGGGAACGGTGCGGCGGAACTGCCGCCCCGCCAGGCCGAGCGGGCCGACCAACCGGACCGTGACCGGCCCCGCGATCCGATCGCCGCGGCGAGCCGGGCGGACGGTGGTGGCCAGCCGGGTGGTGGTGTTCGGCGGCAGCCGCAACCGGTGAGTCTCGGCCGGCGCCTGGGCACTGGGCGGCCAGTCGTCCCACAGCAGCGCCCGCACCGCACCCGGCCCGCGATTCAGCACGGTGAGCTCGACGGTGGCGGTGCGGCCGACGCGGACGGTGGTGAGCGGCACCCGGGACAATTCGAGATCGCCGGTGCGACAGGCGATCACGTCGACGGCGACCAGCAGGGCCAGCACGCCCGTCAGCACCACGACTCCGGCCCAGGAGGGCAGCGCGACACCGACGACCACCGCCGCCACGGCCGCGCAGCCGGCGAGCCGACCCGTCACGATCATCGCGCTACACCGGAACCGGGACCGCGGCCAACAGCGAGGACATCACGCCGTCACCGGTCACGCCGTCCAGTTCGGCCTCGGGACGCAACTGCAGACGATGCCGCAGGACCGTCACCGCAACGGTTTTGACGTCGTCGGGTGTTACGAAGGCGCGCCCGTTCAGCCAGGCCAGGGCCCGAGCCGAGGCCAGCACCGCGGTCGCCCCGCGCGGTGACGCGCCGTGCTGAACCGCGGGGGAGGTGCGGGTGGCGCGGCACAGATCGACGATGTAGGCCAGCACCTCCGGATTGACCGTCACCTGCGCGACGGCGGCACGCGCCGCCGCGATAGTTGCCGCCCCCGCGACCGGGCGCACACCCGCCGCGCCCAGATCGCGCGGATCGAAGCCGGCGGCGTGGCGCTGCAGAATCCGGAATTCGTCGTCCCGGCCGGGCAGCTGGATGTCCACCTTGAACAGGAACCGGTCCAGCTGCGCTTCCGGCAGCGGGTAGGTGCCCTCCTGTTCGATCGGATTCTGGGTCGCGATCACCACGAACGGATCGGGCAGCGGCTGCGGCACGCCGGCGACCGACACCTGCCGCTCCTCCATCGACTCCAGCAGCGCCGATTGGGTTTTCGGCGGCGTGCGGTTGATCTCGTCGGCGAGCAGCAGGTTGGTGAAGACCGGGCCGCGGCGGAAGGTGAATTCGGCCGAATGCGGGTCGTAGATCTGGGAGCCGGTGACATCGCCCGGCATCAGGTCCGGAGTGAACTGCACCCGGGTGTGCTCGAGTTCCAGCGCCGCGGCCAGCGATCGCACCAGCAGCGTCTTCGCCACGCCCGGAACACCTTCCAACAGCACATGGCCCCGGCACAGCAGCGCGAGTACCAGGTACAGTACCGCGTGGTCGTTGCCGACGACGGCCTTGCCGATCTCGGCACGTACCTCGCCGAGCGCCCGGAGCGCCTGGTCGGCGGTGGGGGTGTGGTTGGTCTGCGCCGTTGTCATCCGGTCTCCGTCATCCTGTTTCCGATTCGATCCAGTCCAGTTGTGCCGCCACGTATTCCAGCGCCGCATCATCGGCGACGGGCCCGTAGAAGACCGCGGCGACGCGTGCGGGGTCGACGCCGATCCGGGCTCCGATCACCGCGCTCACTCGTTCCGGCGCGGCATCGGCGCGCAGGTCCACACGGCCGCGGATGCGCCGCAAGGTGGCCGCGCGCAATTTCGCCGCGACATGGTCGCGATCCTTGGTTCTGCGGTAGAGCGCGGCCTGACCGGCAAGCAGCTCCCCGGCCGCCACCTGCACCGGGCGGGGTTCGCCCACCACGGCACCGCGGCGGCGGGCGCGCCACCAGACCACGACCGCGGCGAAGATCAGCGCCTGCGACCCGCCGTAGGCCAGCCACGGCGGCAGGCGCTGGAAGATCGAATCGCTGCCCTCACCCACATCGGGTGGGCGGACATCCGGGTGATCGGGCGGTGGCGGTGCGTGCGGCTGCGTCGGCTGTGGTGGGGCCGTCGGTGCGGCGGCCAGCCGGAACAGCAGATACACCACCAGCGCGACGACGAGCGCGCCCACGAGGGCGGCCCAGAAACGCTTGTCGCGCAACAACTGTGGCAGTGGCGGCAGCTGACGACGGCCACGGCGCCTGCGGGCCGAACGCTGCTGTTCGATCGGGTCCGGCGGTGGCGGCGGCGCCAGCGAATACCGGTCGGCCGAGGTGAGGCGCTGATATTCGTCCGGGGTGGCGGTACGCCCGCCGTAGACGATCTCGTCGAAACTGTGTGCTGCGCCGTCGAATTCGGCGGCGGCGCCGGGAAGAGCGCGCGCGGCGGCCGATGCGGTTTCGCGCGCGGTCCGCGAACGCCGGACCTCGAGCACCCCACCCTGTTCGAGACCGCGCACGACGGCGCGGAAGCGTTCGCGCAGTGCGGTATCGAAATCGTGGTGCCCGGCGGCGGATTCGGCCGCGGCGCGGTGCTGGGCGGCCGGGCCGAGCGCCGGGGGAGGAGGAGCCGAGGACCGATCGGGCCGGGCGTCGTCGTCGGTCACAGTGTCGCCTGCCCGGTCGGTATCCGGATATCGAAACCTTCGCGGCCGCAGCGCCGGTCGATATGGACCACCACCGCGGTCGCGGCGTCCACGGCCGCGGCGAACGCCGAAATCAGCAACACCGCACCGGACAGCAGGATGACGACCGCCCAGCGATGGGTGCCGGAGATATCGGAGAGGAAGCCCAGGAGTCCCGCGACCGGCGCCGCCAGCACCAGCAGTACCGCGCGCAGATAGAGCCACAGACCGGCCAACGGCATCACGCGGCCGGTGGTGAGCAGTTTCGCTCGCCGGACCGCCGCCCGGTACGGGATCGATTCGGTGAACAGGACCGGCGCGATCGGCCACCTCGTCCCGCGCACCCGGGCCAGCCAGATCACCGCCGGAATCAGCGTGACGATCAGCGGCGTGCCGAGCAACAGGATGCCGAAGCCGATCGATGTGGAAATCACCTGATTCAGCAGCAGCCGGCCCGAGACCGGAAACAGGCGCTGGGCGGCGGTGCGCGCGGTGATCGGCTGGGCGCCGACGACGGCGAGCCCGATCGGCACGGTGACGCCGACTGTCCACAGCCGCAGCACCCATGCACAGCAGACTGTGGAAAGAATTGCCGCCCAGGCGGTTCCGGCGCTCGAGCCGTCGGTCGCGAACGACACCAGCGCGGTGATCCCGGCGACGATCCCCAGGGCCACGGCCGATCCCGCCCCCGCCAGCCCGGCGATCAGCCGAATTCGATGCTGCAACACGGCGAAGGGCAGATCGGCCAACTCACGCCACGACAGCGGCCGCACCGGAATTCGTTCGGCGTCGTCTCCACCTGCGGAGTCGCGGTCGTCGGCACCGCGTGGCGGCACCACGCGGTGGGCGGACGATCGCCCCTCTCGACCGGTCACGGCTGGAAACACGGGCCGAGTCTATCCACGGACCCGGACGCGTGACGGTTATCCGAGGGCCACCCGGCCGGGGCCGCCCACGAGCTGACGCGACCCGGTTCGGCCACACCGACGCGCCGTGCCGCTGCGCCGGGCCGTGATCCCGGGTGCGTCCGGTCGCGGCCCGCGGTCAGTCGCGGCCGGAGCCGGGCGGCAGTTCGCGCGGGGCGCGGTAGCCGAGTTCGGTCGCGTCGGCGGCGGGCAACTCGCCGTACGGGCCGGATTCCGGCAGACCGGGGTGGGCCGCGTCCCGGTACGGGAGCGCCGCATAGCGCGCATAGCGAGGGTCGTGCCGGTAGGCGGCGTAGCGCGGGTCGTGCTGGTAGGCGTCGTACGGATACGACGCGGTGACCTGGGCGTACGGCGCGTTCGGCAGCGCCTGGCCCGGATGCGCGTAGCCCGCCGCGGGATCATGCGAATCCTCGGAGTTCACCGTCACCTTGCGGGTGCGTTTGAGGGTGAAGGTGATCTCCTCCGCCTCTTCGAAGACCTGACGGACAGTCCGCAGTGGTGCGGTCGCGGTGTCGATGGTCCGGTCGAGTGCGGAGGTGACGAATCCGGGCACCAGCGGCCGGATCCAGCGCGCCGCGGTATCGGTGAACGGCACCGTGCCGATCACCGGAAGTTCCAGTCCACCACCCTTTTTCGCATCGTCGCGGGGGGCGGGCACCGCGGCGGGCGAATTCGGCGCGAGGCCGGTCGAGGGCAGCTGTGCGGGCAGATTCCGTGCGGTCACGGTCGCCTCCTGTGCGGGGTCGGTTCGGGCCGTGGATTCGGCGGCGGGCAATGCGTTCGGGGCGGTCTGCGCCCCCGGGGGAAGGGCGGCCAGCGCTTCGAATTCGGCCACCGCCCGGCGCTGCGGTTCGGTGATGCCGATTTCCAGGTTCCCGATGGCCGCGATCACCCGTGTGCGCTGGCGTTCGCGATCGATCGCGGTGTCGGCGTGCAGCGCCAGTTGTGCGGTGGCCACCCGGTGTTCGGCGTGCTGGACCGCGACCGCGGTGTCGGCGGCCCGCGCGGCCCGGTCGGCTTCGGCCCGCGCGGCCACGGCACGGTCGAACGACGATTCGCCACGCCAGGACCGCAGTATCAGCGGCAGCAGGGCGAGTACCACCGCGACCGCGATCGTGAGCAGGCGCAACAGCAGCGCGCCGATATGCCCGGTGGTGTAGTCGTTCATGGCCAGCCAGCGCGCGCCCAGACCACGGTCCCCGGTGTGGAAGGCCGCGGTACGGGCCTGCTCCAGGGCGCTCTGGCGGGCGGCGATCTCCGCGTCCAACGGCTGGATGCGCGCCTGGGCGGTGTTGAACCGCCCGCGAGCGTCGTCGAGCATCGCGTTGGCGGTCTGCGATTCGGGGCCCCGGCCGGGCACCCCGGTGATCTTGGTCTGCGGGCACTGCGGCGTCGGGTTGTATTCGCAGCGGGCGACGACCAGGGCCTGATCCATATCGGCCTGTGCCTGAGCGATGGTCTGCGTGAGGGCGGTGCGTTCGGCCGTCGCCCGGTCGAGTTCGGTGCGCGCGGTGACCACGGTCGCGGCGGAATCGGCGTCGCGGCGGGACCGATCGTCGAGCGTGCGGTCGACGGATCCGGCGAGAATCACCGTGCTCGCCAGCTCGGCCACCAGCACACCGGTGATCACCGCGACCGCGATCCGCCCGAACCGCTCGGCCCGGCCGGCCCGGTCCGACAGTGGCGCGGTGGCCAGCGCTCGCGATATCGCGCCGACCAGCAATGTCGCCGCCGACGCGACGATCGCCACGACCGCGGCGGGCCAGTGCGCCGCCGCACCCGCTGCCGCGACGACGATCCCGGACAGCACCGCGAACAGCAGCACCACCCCGCCGGTGACGGCGTAGGTCGACGCCTCGTGCCGGTCACCGCGGCCGGCTTCGGCGCCCCCGAGCCAGGTCAGCACACCGGTCGGCGTCCACCGGGACGTCGCTCTCGGTTCGGTCGTGGGGGAGCCGGACGCCGGGGATTCGTGGGCCGGGCGTTCGGGGGCCGGGGGTTCGTGGGCCGCGGCTTCGGTGCCCGGGGGTTCGGACGCTGGGCGTCCGGTGGCGGATTGATCGAAGACGCGGGGATCGGTCAACGGATTCACATCCTCTGGGTCCCAATCGTTGTCGCCACCGGGCGAAACGGTCGTTGCATCGTGGTCCGGGCGGTGGTGTGCCCCCGCGCGCGGGCGGAGCGGGTAATCCGCCGAGCGCCCCGGCCGCGCGCAATCAGGTTCAGCGTGACAGGCCGACCGGGGAACCACCGAGTGCGGCGGCATCGATGTGGTAAGCCTCACAGACGGCCGGGGAGCGAAACCCTACTCTCGGGTAGGCCGCCCGATCGACGCGAGGGTGCGGCCGTGACAGGAGGGCGGAACGTGCGAGCGACTCCGGAAGCCGGTGCTCACGGGAGCGGGGGACCATATGCGGGTGAAACCGGCGACTCCACAGTGGCGGTCGAGGCCCGCGCCGCGCTGTCGCGATGCGATGGTCGCCGCGGGCGCCGCCGCGCTCGCCTCGTCGCGGTCGCCGTGCTGTTCACCTCGGCATTCGCGATCGCGGCGCCGATGACCGCCGAGCAGGTACTCCCACAAGCGCAGGCGGCTCCCGCGGAGGAAGGCCGGTCGGTACTGAGTCCCCTGGTGGAGTTGGTGCTGCGCCGCCTGAACACCGCCGACGCCGTGGCCGCCGCGAAATGGACCACCTCGCAGCGGACCGGACAGCCTCCCGTGGTCGACGATCCGGTGCGCGAGGCGCAGGTCTACGACGCGATGGCCGCCGCCGGCACCCGATCGGGGCTACCGCAGGACTGGGTGCGGCAGGTGTTCACCGGGCAGATCGAAGCCAACAAGACCGTGCAGTACGGACTACTCACCCGCTGGCGGTTCGATCCGGCCGCCGTGCCCGCATCGGATGCGTCGGATCTGGCGGCCGTGCGGCCCGTGATCGACGAGGTGAACGGCGAAATCCTGAATCAGCTGGCGGCGCATCGCAGCGTGCTGGGCGCCCCGGATTGTGCGCAGCAGCTCGCGGCCGCCGTGTTCCCCGTTCTGACCTCGGGCCGAGTGGACGCCTTGCACGGCGCGGCGCTGGTCCGCGCGACCGTAACGCTTTGTCCCGCAACGTATGTGAAATAAACCACAGTCATTCTCGATCTTGGTTTGCCCAGAATGTGCTGAACTCCACATTCGCAAACGATGCCGTACGGTCCGCACATTGGCGTGGCTTGTCGCTCCGGTATCCGGAATGTCTCCTCCGGGTGTCCGGAGAGTTAGCCGCCTTACACCCCGGTTTGCCGCCGCCGCGTACGGGGAAATCTGTTTCGACGCAGGTGAGAGCGTTGCGCAGGCCCGGGCTCCCAGCTCGCGGGCGATGCTCGCACGCTATCGACGGCAGTGGCGAACGCGACTCAGCGATCCGCGTCGGCTGCTTTACACTGGAGAACGCGCAGGTAGTGGAGGACCGATGAAGATGCCCAGGTAGACGGAGTATTTAGCACAACCTAAGTTGGTTGGGCTCCGGTCCTGACTTATCGTTTGCTCTAGGTGTCGGACGTGAAATGTCCGACTCGTCGCCCCGACTCGGCCACGAGCCGCAAGCATCAGCCTAGCGGGCGAGCACGGCGCGGTGGGTAAGGAACTCCTCAGAGTTCCGCTACCACCGAGCACCCGACTACGAAACCGAAGCGGGTGGACAACTGGAGAGTTCGACTGCACGGGATGACCATCAGCGCCGCTGGTCGCCGCAACGTCCGGACGCAGTCTAGGCGGAGGCGTTTCGACGAGGGCCATCGGAAAGAAGGCATCGAAATCGAAGGCCTCTTCGTTGAAGGCGCCTATTTCTTGAAGGCAGAGGCATGACGCAACTTCCTGGCCACCGCGGCGAGCCGCGAATGGGACACCGGTCACCTGGCCGCACTGGTCTTTATGACCCGGCGAACGAGCACGACTCCTGCGGTGTCGCGTTCGTCGTCGACATGCATGGCCGTCGTAGCCGCGACATCGTCGACAAGGCTATTACGGCACTGCTGAACCTGGAGCACCGTGGTGCTGCGGGTGCGGAACCCAACTCCGGTGACGGTGCGGGCATCCTGATCCAGCTCCCGGATGCGTTCTTCCGGGCCGCGCTGGCCGAGAGCGGTGCCGCGTTCGAGTTGCCGCCGGAAGGTTCCTACGCCACCGGTATCGCATTCCTGCCGCAGGCGCGCCGCGAGGCCGCCCGCGCCTGCTACCGGGTCGAGAAGATCGTCAAGGAAGAGGGCCTGGCCGTTCTGGGCTGGCGCGAGGTTCCGATCGACGAGTCCTCCCTGGGTGCGCTGTCGCGGGACGCCATGCCGACGTTCCGGCAGCTGTTCATCGCCTCTCCCGCCGATTCGGCCGAGCAGCTCAGCGGTATGGATCTGGAGCGGCGTGCCTACGTCGTGCGCAAGCGGGTCGAGCACGAACTCGGCAAGCAGGGCGCCGGCGAGGGTGCGGTCGGCCGCGAGACCGTCTACTTCCCGAGCCTGTCCGGTCAGACCTTCGTCTACAAGGGCATGTTCACCACCCCGCAGCTGCGGGCGTTCTACCTGGATCTGCAGGACGACCGGGTGGAGTCGGCGCTGGGCATCGTGCACTCGCGCTTCTCGACCAACACCTTCCCGTCCTGGCCGCTGGCCCACCCCTTCCGCCGCGTCGCGCACAACGGTGAGATCAACACCGTCACCGGTAACGAGAACTGGATGCGCGCCCGTGAGGCGCTGCTGAACTCCGAGATCTTCGGCACCGACAGCGAGGGCAACAACCGGCTGGAGAAGATCTTCCCGGTCTGCACCCCGGGCGCCTCCGACACCGCGCGCTTCGACGAGGTGCTGGAACTGCTGCACCTCGGTGGCCGCAGCCTGCCGCACGCCGTGCTGATGATGATCCCGGAGGCCTGGGAGCGGCACGAGTCGATGGACCCGGCGCAGCGCGCCTTCTACCGCTACCACTCCATGCTGATGGAGCCGTGGGACGGCCCGGCCTCGGTGTGCTTCACCGACGGCACCGTGGTCGGCGCGGTGCTGGACCGCAACGGTCTGCGCCCGTCGCGCATCTGGGTCACCGAGGACGGCCTGGTCGTCATGGCCTCCGAGGTCGGCGTGCTCGACATCGAGCCGTCGAAGGTGGTCCGCAAGGCCCGTCTGCAGCCCGGCCGCATGTTCCTGGTCGACACCTCGCAGGGCCGCATCATCAGCGACGACGAGATCAAGTCGCAGCTGGCCGCCGAGCAGCCGTATCAGCAGTGGCTCGACGAGGGCATCATCAAGCTCGCCGAGCTGCCCGACCGTCCGCACGAGCACATGTCGCACGACCGCGTGCTCATCCGCCAGCAGATCTTCGGATACTCCACCGAGGAACTGAGTCTGCTGATCTCGCCGATGGCCAAGACCGGCGGTGAGGCGCTGGGGTCGATGGGTACCGATACGCCGATCGCGGTGCTGTCCTCGCGTCCGCGCCTGCTGTTCGACTACTTCGCGCAGCTGTTCGCGCAGGTCACCAACCCGCCGCTGGACGCCATCCGCGAAGAGGTCGTCACCAGCCTGCGCAGCACCATCGGTCCCGAGGCCGACCTGCTGCATCCGGGACCGGAGTCCTGTCGTCACATCACGCTGACCCAGCCGATTCTCGACAACGACGAGCTGGCCAAGCTCGTCCACATCAACGACGACGGTTCGCGGCCCGAGCTGCGTTCGGTGGTCGTGCGCGGCCTCTACTCGGTGAAGAAGGGCGGCAAGGGCCTGCGCAAGGCGCTCGAGGCCATCAACGCCCAGGTGTCGGCCGCCATCGACGGCGGCGCGCGGATCATCGTGCTGTCCGACCGCGAATCCAACGAGAAGCTGGCGCCGATTCCGTCGCTGCTGCTCACCGCCTCGGTGCATCACCACCTGGTGCGCGAGCGCACCCGCACCAAGGTCGGCCTTGTCATCGAGGCCGGTGACGCCCGCGAGGTGCACCACATGGCGATGCTGGTCGGCTTCGGCGCGGCCGCGATCAACCCGTACATGGCCTTCGAGTCGATCGAGGACATGCTCGAGCGCGGTGCGCTGGAGATGCCGGGCAGCACCGGCGACAAGGCGGCCGACTACGCCGCGGCCGTCAAGAACTACAACAAGGCGGCCGGCAAGGGCGTGCTGAAGGTGATGTCCAAGATGGGCATCTCCACCATCGCCTCCTACCGCGGCGCGCAGCTGTTCCAGGTCGTGGGCCTGTCGCAGGAACTGTGCGACCAGTACTTCACCGGCCTGACCTCGCCGCTGGACGGCATCGGTCTCGACGACATCGCCGCCGAGGTCGCCGCCCGCCACCGGATCGCCTTCCTGGAGAACCGCACCGAGCGCGCGCACCGCGAACTCGAGATCGGCGGTGAGTACCAGTGGCGGCGCGAGGGTGAGTTCCACCTGTTCAACCCGGACACCGTGTTCAAGCTGCAGCACGCGACCCGCTCGGGTCAGTACTCGATCTTCAAGGAGTACACCAAGCTGGTCGACGACCAGTCCGAGCGCCTGGCCTCGCTGCGCGGCCTGTTCAAGCTCAAGACCGAAGGCCGGCACGCGATTCCGGTCGAGGAAGTCGAGCCGGCGAGCGAGATCGTGAAGCGCTTCTCCACCGGCGCGATGAGCTACGGCTCGATCTCGGCGGAGGCGCACGAGACCCTCGCCATCGCGATGAACCGCCTCGGCGGCCGCTCCAACTCGGGTGAGGGCGGCGAGTCGCCGGCCCGCTTCGAGCCGGAGGACAACGGCGACTGGCGGCGCAGTGCGATCAAGCAGGTGGCCTCGGGCCGCTTCGGTGTGACCGCGCACTACCTGACCAACTGCACCGATATCCAGATCAAGATGGCCCAGGGCGCCAAGCCCGGTGAGGGCGGTCAGCTGCCCGCGCACAAGGTGTACCCGTGGGTCGCCGAGGTGCGGCACTCGACGCCGGGCGTCGGCCTGATCTCGCCGCCGCCGCACCACGACATCTACTCGATCGAGGATCTGGCCCAGCTGATCCACGACCTGAAGAACGCGAATCCGCAGGCTCGGATTCACGTGAAACTTGTCGCGGAGCCGGGTGTGGGAACGGTCGCGGCCGGCGTCTCCAAGGCGCACGCCGACGTCGTACTGATCTCCGGCCACGACGGCGGTACCGGCGCCTCGCCGCTGACCTCGCTGAAGCACGCGGGCGGACCCTGGGAGCTCGGCCTGGCCGAGACCCAGCAGACGCTGCTGCTCAACGGTCTGCGCGACCGCATCGTGGTGCAGGTCGACGGCCAGATGAAGACCGGCCGCGATGTGCTGATCGGCGCGCTGCTCGGCGCCGAAGAGTACGGTTTCGCGACCGCTCCGCTGGTGGTTTCCGGCTGCGTCATGATGCGCGTCTGCCATCTCGACACCTGCCCGGTCGGCGTCGCGACCCAGAACCCGGTCCTGCGTCAGCGGTTCACCGGTAAGCCCGAATTCGTCGAGAACTTCTTCATGTTCATCGCCGAAGAGGTGCGGGAGCTGCTGGCCTCGCTGGGTCTGCGCACGCTCGACGAGGCCATCGGCCGGGTCGACCTGCTCGACACCACCAAGGCCAAGGAGCACTGGAAGGCGAGCAAGCTGGATCTGTCGCCGATCCTCGACGATGTCGAGACGGCGTTCATGTACCAGGACCGCCGCAACACCAAGACTCAGGACCACGGCCTGGACAAGGCGCTGGACAACCAGCTCATCGCCCAGGCGGCGGATGCGCTCGAGCGCGGCAAGCCGGTCAAGTTCGAGACCAAGATCACGAACGTGAACCGCACGGTCGGCACCATGCTCGGCCACGAGGTGACCAAGCTCTACGGTGGCGCCGGCCTGCCCGACGACACCATCGACATCACCTTCACCGGTTCGGCGGGCAACAGCTTCGGCGCGTTCGTCCCGGCCGGTATCACCCTGCGGGTGTTCGGTGATGCCAACGACTATGTGGGCAAGGGTCTCTCGGGCGGGCACCTGGTGGTGCGGCCGTCGCTGAACGCGCCGGAGTCCTTCGTCGCCGAAGAGAACATCATCGCGGGCAACGTGATCCTGTTCGGCGCCACCAGCGGTGAGGCGTTCATCCGCGGTGTCGTCGGCGAGCGGTTCTGCGTGCGCAACTCGGGCGCCACCGCGGTGGTCGAGGGTGTGGGTGACCACGGCTGCGAGTACATGACCGGTGGCCGCGTGGTGATCCTCGGCGAGACCGGCCGGAACTTCGGTGCCGGTATGTCGGGCGGTATCGCCTACATCTACAACCCGAACGGCACGTTCGAAGCCAACCTCAACACCGAGCTGGTGGATATCGAACAGCTCGAGGGCGAGGACTTCACCTGGCTGCGCGACGTCGTCGCGAGCCATCGCGATGCGACGGGTTCGGCGGTGGCCGAACGCATCCTGAGCGATTGGTCGCAGCAGGTGAACCACTTCGTGAAGGTTATGCCTCGCGACTACAAGAAGGTACTGCTCGCTATCTCCGAGGCTGAGAAGGCCGGGCGGGATGTCGACGAGGCGATCATGGAGGCCGCACGTGGATAACGTGAGACGCGTGCACAACGCACGGACGGCTGTGAGAGGCGAAAAGACGGAGGCCGCACGTGGGTGATCCACAGGGATTTCTGAAGCACACCAAGCGGGAGCTGCCCACCCGCCGTCCGGTACCGCTGCGACTGATGGACTGGAAAGAGGTCTACGAGGAGAACTACTCCCACCAGACCCTGCAGACCCAGGCCAGCCGCTGCATGGACTGCGGTATCCCGTTCTGCCACAACGGCTGCCCGCTGGGGAACCTGATTCCCGAGTGGAACGATCTGGTGTACCGGGATCGCTGGCGCGAGGGCATCGACCGTCTGCACGCGACCAACAACTTCCCGGAGTTCACCGGGCGGTTGTGCCCGGCGCCGTGTGAGGCGTCGTGTGTGCTCGGCATCAACCAGGATCCGGTCACCATCAAGCAGGTCGAGGTCGAACTCATCGAGAACGCCTTCGACGAGGGCTGGGTGCAGCCGGTCTATCCGACTCGCCTGACCGGTAAGAAGATCGCGGTCGTGGGTTCGGGTCCGGCCGGTCTGGCCGCGGCCCAGCAGCTGACCCGCGCCGGCCACACCGTCACGGTGTTCGAGCGCGACGACCGCATCGGCGGTCTGCTGCGCTACGGCATTCCGGAATTCAAGATGGAGAAGCGCTTCATCGACCGCCGCCTGGCACAGATGGAGGCCGAGGGCACCATCTTCAAGGCGGGCGTCAACGTCGGTGTCGACATCACCGCCGAGCAGCTGCGTGAGCAGTTCGACGCGGTGGTGCTCGCCGGTGGTTCCACCATCGCGCGGGATCTGCCGATTCCGGGCCGCGATCTGGACGGCATCCACCAGGCGATGGAATTCCTGCCGCTGGCCAACCGTGTCCAGCTGGGCGATCCGGTCGCCGACGAGGAGGGCCTGCCGCGGATTCACGCCAAGGGCAAGAAGGTCGTCATCATCGGTGGCGGTGACACCGGCGCCGACTGCCTGGGCACCTCGCACCGGCAGGGTGCGGCCAGCATCCACCAGTTCGAGATCATGCCGAAGCCGCCGGCCGAACGGGCCGAGTCGACCCCGTGGCCGACCTACCCGCTGATGTTCCGGGTCTCCTCGGCACACGAAGAGGGCGGCGAGCGCGTCTTCTCGGTGAACACCGAGCGGTTCATCGGCGAGGACGGCAAGGTGACCGGACTGCAGGCGCACGAGGTTCGCAACGTCAACGGCCGCTTCGAGAAGGTCGAGGGCACCGACTTCACGCTGGAGGCCGATCTGGTCCTGCTGGCGATGGGCTTCGTCGGCCCGCAGAAGCCGGGTCTGCTCGAGGATCTCGGCGTCGGCTACGACCAGCGCGGCAACGTCAAGCGCGGTAAGGACTTCCAGACCACCGTTCCCGGCGTCTTCGTCGCGGGCGATATGGGTCGTGGGCAGTCGCTGATCGTGTGGGCCATCGCGGAGGGCCGGGCCGCCGCGTCGGCGGTCGACAAGCACCTCGAGGGCGAAACCGCGCTTCCGGCGCCGATCGCTCCGACGGCGGTCGCTCAGCGCTGACAATCGAAAATCAGAGGCGTCCACGGGCTTTCGAGCCCGTGGACGCCTGTTTTTTCGCTCTGTAGTGCGGAAACGTCTACCCGAGTCTCAAACATCGGAAATCGGACGGGATTTCGAGCTCGGATGGCAGTTCCTCGATGCCGCCGTTATCCTGAGCACCGGTATGTCGTAAATGCTCTTGGTCCGTGTCCGGACTCGTTGTCGCGAGGTCGTCTCGCTGCCGCGTGTCACGGAGGCGGGCGGTTTTTGCTTCGCCGGGAATTTACCGCGCGGCAATGTGGCGGCGGCATCATCAGCGGCGAATACATATGAGGAGCCCCGGCGAGGGCTGGCTTGAACTGGAGCAGCATGCGGTTGAAGAAGGTTGTCGCGGCCGCCGGGGCGGCAGTCGCGGTACTGGCTGGTATGGCAGTGTCGGGTACCGCGATCGGAAGCGGTTCCGCGAGTGCGGATCCCGGATGCCCGAGCCTGTATGTCGTCGCGATTCCGGGCACCTGGGAAACCGGTGACCACAAGCCCGATCACATGGTCGGCCCCGGCATGCTGTCCGGTGTGACCCGCGGCCTGCCGAGTTCGACGGATGTCGACTACGTCAGCTACGCCGCGACCGCCTTCCCGTGGGAGGGCGATGTCTACGGCGCCTCCAAGAAGGAAGCGACCGACAACGCGCGCGGCCTCATCCAGGGGATGGCGGCCCGCTGCGCCGGCACGCATTACGCGATCGTCGGTTACAGCCAGGGTGCGGATGCCGCGGGCGATCTGGCGGCCGAGATCGGCACCGGCCTGGGCGTGGTTCCGCCGGACCGCGTTTCGGGTGTGGGCCTGATCTCCGATCCGCGCCGTTCGCCCACCGACGTCCAGGTCGGCCCGGTGGTCGGCGGCGCCGGTGCCGGTGGTCCGCGCGTGGGTGGATTCGGCTTCCTCAGCGACCGGGTGCGCACCATCTGCGCGGCCGGTGACCTGTACTGCTCCACCGAGGACACCGACTACGTCACCCGCTTCGCCGGCTTCCTGGCGCAGGCCTCCGGTGCGAGCGCGGCCAATCTGTGGCGGTACCAGCTCGAGGCGGGTTCGATCATCGGCGATCTGATGGCGCACGGCGGTGTCGCGGCTCTGCAGTCGCAGCTCACCGACGACGCCAACCAGCAGCGGGTGGAACAGCTCGAGCACTTCTACCAGTCCGGTACTCACACCTCCTACGGCAGCTACTCGGTGGGCGGCGGTCAGACCGCGATCTCCTGGATGCACAACTGGATCGCCGGAATGGCATGAGCCGGTGATCCACCCGTGAAGGCCACCCCGCATCGAGCGGGGTGGCCTTCACCGTTTCCGGGATCAGCAGGCGGAGCCGGTGATCAGCCGGCGGAACCGGTCGGCGGGAGCTGGGGCAGCTGCGGCGCGGGAGCCGGCTGGTTCTCCGGTCCGCGGTCCCGATCTCCGCGGTTGTCGCCGCGGTGGTCACCGTCCGGCCCGCGGTGGTCGCCGTCGTGATCGCGGTCGCCGGGGTGGTTGTCACGGTCGATGGCGACCGCGCCGGGAGCGTTGGCGGGGGTGTCGGCGAAGGCCGGTACGGCGAGCGCGGACAGGGGAACGACGACGAGCGCGCCGGCGACGGCGACGCGGGTCACGAGGCGGCGGGTGCGGTTCTTCGGCTTCGCGGTGGTCTGCAAGGTTTCGGCCTTTCGTCTGCGAAATATGGAGCCGCGCTGTCGGTTTCGGGCCGGTCGGCCCGGCGGCTCACGAGTACATCGAAACGCCCCCGGCTGGGACGGCGATGTCCGCGAACTGTGAATGAACTTTGAAGCGACCGGTCACGGTGCCGCGGATACCGGTCCCGGCCGGTGCATCCGCCTCCCACACAGCAACGAGGGCCGCTCCCGAAAAGGAGCGGCCCTCGTATGCCGTCGCGGTCGATCAGCCGAACGAGCCGGTGGGAGGCGGTCCGGGGAGGAAGCCGCCGGGCCCGCCGGGCAGGAAGCCGTCGGGACCACCGGGCAGGAAACCGCCCGGGCCCGGCTGCCAGGGCCCGTGGTCGTGGTCGTGGTGATGACGCCACCCGTCGTGGTCGTGGTCGTGGTCGTGCCGGTCGACGGGTGCGGCGGACGGGGTGTCGGCGAAGGCGGGAACGGCGAGCGCGGCCACGGGGGCGGCGGCCACGGCGCCGGCGACGGCGATGCGGGCGATCAGCCTGCGGCGCGAAGAACTCTTGGAGAGCAACGGATTACCTTTCACTCGGAACACGGGCCGTCGTGCGGGGGCCCATGGTCACCCATCGAACGACTCGATCCTGGGACGGACAAGCGATCGCGCTGGTAATCGGCTGTGAATTTGTGACGGCAGTTCAGTTCGCCGGCAGATTGCGCGGCAACAGCTCCCAGACGTGGCTGTTCTCGTTCACCGTGGCCGCGGTCCGGGTCCCGCTGCGCGAGAAGAGCACTCGGGTGATCGAGCAGTAGTCGATCGGAAAGGTCAGCGGCCGTCGCAGGCCGAGCACGTCCTGCAGCAGTACGTTGATCACCCCGCCGTGGGCGAAGGCGACGACCGTATCGGCCGGTTCGGCGGCCGCGACGATATCGGCGATCGTGCCCAGCACCCGCGCCACGAACGCGGGACCGTCGATCTGTTCGGGCAGATGTCCGGCCTTGATCCGGTCGTAGGTGGCGCGGAAGTCCCGCTTGGCATCTTCGATCGGGATGTAGGCGGGGAGGTCGCGGTCGTATTCGGCCAGCCCGTCGAGCACGTCGACCGGCAGTCCCAGCTTCTCGGCCGTCGGCGCGGCGGTATCGCGGGCCCGCCGCTGCGGACTGCTCACCACCCGTGCGATGCGATGTTCGCCCCCCGCGAAGCGGGCGATCACCGCGGGTACCCGCCGGGCCTGTTCGACACCCAGTTCGGTGAGTTCGGGATCGGCGGGACCGGAGGTGGTCAGCACCCGTCCGGGCTGGGCGTGACGCACGAGAACAAGCTGCACGGATCTACTGTGCCGGACGCCGGTTCCGGGTTCGCGAACGGGTGCGCGCCCTCGGACACCGTCGGTGCGGTCAGCGCCCGTCGCCCTGGCCGGTGCGTGGTTTGACCAGCGGGAACGGCAAGGTTTCGCGGATGCTGCGGCCGGTGATCAGCATGACCACGCGGTCCACGCCCACACCCAGGCCGCCGGTGGGCGGCATCGCGAACTCCAGCGCCTCGAGGAAATCCTCGTCCAGCTCCATGGCCTCCGGGTCGCCGCCCGCGGCCAGCAGCGACTGTTCGGTCAGGCGGCGGCGCTGTTCGATCGGATTGGTCAATTCGCTGTAGGCGGTGCCGAGTTCGACACCCCACGCCACCAGATCCCAGCGTTCGGCCACACCGTCGATGCGGCGATGCGCGCGTGTCAGCGGTGAGACGGAGGTCGGGAAGTCGATGTAGAAGGTCGGTTCCAGGGTCCGGTCCTCGACGAGGTGCTCGTACATCTCGAGCACGATCTGCCCGGCGTCCCAGCCCGGCTGATACGGCACCTCGACCTTGTCGCACAGCAATCGCAGCCGCTCCACCGGGGTGTCGGGGGTGACGGTCTCGCCGACGGCGTCGGAGATGGCGCCGTGCACGGTGCGCACCGGCCAGTCGCCGGAGATGTCGACCTCGGTCAGTGTTCCGTCCGCATCCGGTCGCAGGGCGACGCAGGCGCCGTTGGCCGCGATCGCCGCATTCTGGATCAGCTGGCGGCACGCGTGCATCATCCGCTCGTAGTCGCTGTGCGCCTCGTAGGCCTCCAGGATCGTGAATTCCGGATTGTGGCTGTAGTCCACACCCTCGTTGCGGAACACCCGGCCCAGCTCGAAGACCTTCTCCATCCCGCCCACGCACAGCCGCTTGAGATACAGCTCCGGTGCGATGCGCAGATACAGGTCCAGGTCGTAGGCGTTGATGTGGGTGCGGAAGGGCGCGGCGTTGGCGCCGCCGTGCACCTGCTGCAGTACCGGCGTCTCGACCTCGAGGAAACCCCAGCCGTTCAACGTGTCCCGCAGCGACCGCACCACCGCGCTGCGTTTGGCCAGCACCTCGCGTGCCTCGACGTTGATCGTCATATCGACGTAGCGCTGCCGCACCCGCGCCTCCGGGTCGGCGAGTCCGCGCCACTTGTCCGGCAGCGGGTGCAGGCATTTGCCGATCATCCGCCAGTCCTGGGCGAGCAGCGACAGTTCGCCGCGGCGGCTGGTGCCGATCTGGCCGCTCACCTCGATCAGATCACCCAGGTCGAAGTACTCGCCGAACGAACGCGAGCGGCGCGCGCCGACCCGGTCCCGGTCGATGAGGATCTGGATGTCGCCGGACCAGTCGCGCAACTCGGCGAAGGTGACGCCGCCGTGATCGCGGATCCGTAACAGCCGTCCGCACACCCGCACCGTGGTGCCCTTGGGGGAGCGGCGGGCATCGGCGATCGAATGGGTCGGGGCGTAGGCCACCGGATAGGCGTCGATATCGGCCGATTCGAGCCGGCGCACCTTGTCCATCCGCACCCGCACCTGTTCGGGGCGGCGGGCGGCGGCCTGTTCGAGTTCCGAGGGCGGCGCCTCGGGCGGGCTGCCGTCGGCGTGCAGGCCCGTGAGGGTGGGCGGCACCGCGGAATGCAGACCGGTGTGCGCCGAGGCGTCCGGCTGCGTGCCGAAGCGCGGCAGAAAGCCCTCGGCCAGCGCGCTGGCCAGCGCCACCCGCGGCAGCTGGCGGCGTTCCTCGAAGATGAAGAACCGCGGCACCCACTGCGGCTGATATTTCACATTCGACCGGTACAGCGCCTCGAGCTGCCACCAGCGGCTGAAGAACATCAGCACACTGCGCCACAGCCGCAGCACCGGGCCGGCACCGATCCGGCCGCCCTCCTCGAAGACCGAACGGAACACCGCGAAGTTCAGCGAGACCCTGGTGATCCCGTACTGTTCCGAGGTCAGTGCCAGCTGGGAAATCATGAATTCCATGATTCCGTTGGGGCCCTTGGGATCTCGTCGCATCACATCGAGCGAGACACCGCTGCGGCCCCACGGCACCAGCGAGAGCATGCCCCATACGCGGCCGTCGCGGTCGAGCGCCTCCACCAGCAGACTGTCTCCGTCGAGCCGGTCGCCGAGCCGGCCCAGTGCCATCGAGAAGCCGCGTTCGGTTTCGGTGTCGCGCCAGGAATCGGCGCGGGCGATCATCTGCGCCATCTCATCCGGTGACAGTTCGCTGTGCCGGCGGACCCGGACGGTGAAGCCCTGTTTGTGTAAACGGTTGGCGGCCTGGCGGACCTGCTTCATCTCGGGCCCGGCCAGCGAGAAGGAACGGGTGTCGAGAATCGCCTCGTCGCCCAGGCGCAGCGCGGACAGGCCCGCCCGGCGGTAGGCGGTGGCGCCGAGTTCACCCGCACCCATCACGGCCGGGGCCCAACCGTATTCGTCGGCCAGTCGCAACCAGGCATCGATGGCCTGCGGCCACGCCTCCCGCACACCGATCGGATCGCCGGAGGCCAGGCAGACGCCGAGTTCGACGCGAAAGGTGATCGCCGCCTTACCGCTGGGCGCGAACACCACGGCCTTGTCGCGGCGGGTCGCGAAGTAGCCCAGCGAATCCTCGACATCGGAACGGGCGAGCAGGCCGCGCACCGCGGATTCGTCCAGTCCGGTCATGGCGTTGGAGGCCCGCTGGGAGCGGAACAGCACCAGCGCAGCCGCCAGCAGCGCGATCGCACCGAACAGGCCGAGCAGCAGATTCACCACATGCGGGGGATGGCCGTCGAAGTTGTTGTCCGCCACCAGAATTGTCGCCGTGACCCGCGAAACTGCCCACAGCGGGCGTTGCGCACCGCGCGGCAGGCTGCCGGGGAACAGTTCCACCAGCCCCCATCCGAGCAGACTGCTGATGACCAGCCCGCTGACCAGGACACCGAGCGCCTTCCACACCGCGCCCCGCCGCACCCGGGTGTAGAACTCCGGCCACGCCGCGATCATCAGGCCGATCACCGCCAGGTGGACGAACAGCGCGGCCAGCGCGTGCGGATCCTGTTCCTCGGCGAAATCCAGGCCGTTGGCGAGCGCGAACAGCGCCATGTACCCGACCAGCAGCCACCAGGCGATGCGTTTCCGGGAGGCCGTCGCCCCGGCGAGCAGACCGACGATCACCGCCCACATCAGGTTCGTGTCGGGCGCGTCGAAATAGTAGGCGTCGAGGTAGTGCCGCGGGACCGAGGTGATGTAGCGCAGGCCGGGCGAAATACTCCACAGCGCACACAGAATCGAGAACACGCCGAGCACCAGGCCGACCAGGTGGGGGACTTCGCTCAGCCGACCGTGGGCGCGATGTGGAACCGGTGAGGAGGGTGATCCGCGGTCGCGCGAGTGAAGCTGGTCTTGCGTGGAAGTCACCGCACCAGTGTGCGGGCTGGGACCGCTCGAGGGGAGAAGGCCACCGGGCGAGTCCTGCTCGTGCACGGTCATATTCGATCCTTTCGCCGGACCCCGGTACCCATCGCGACGGGGGCGGCGTGCGGCCCGCCGGGCGCGGCGGTAAAGATGTAACCCATGTCGGATCCAGTCGATGTGCCGATCGAAGACGAAGTCATTCGACTCGGGCAATTCCTGAAGCTGGCCAATCTCATCGACAGCGGGTCGGAGGCCAAGACCGTGATCGCCGCCGGGCTCGTGCGCGTCAACGACGAGGTGGAACTACGGCGGGGCCGCCAGCTCCATGCCGGAGACGTGGTCGCACTCGCCGGCCACCGCGTGCGGGTGGCAGGCGGATAGTTCGGCGGGCGCGGGCCCGGCGGCGATCGGCGGCTCATTCCGCGCGGACGACGACCCCGTCGTGATCGCTGTAGAGCATCTCGCCCGGAACGAAGGTGACGCCGCCGAATTCGACCGGCACATCGCGTTCGCCGGATCCGGTCTGCGTGCTCTTGCGCGGATTGGTGCCCAGCGCCTTGATGCCGATGGGCAGGGTGCGCAGAATCGCCGAATCGCGCACGCCGCCGTTGACGACGACGCCGGACCAGCCGTTGTCGACGCCGCGTCCGGCGATCACGTCACCGACGAGGGCGGTGTGGATGCTCGCGCCGCCGTCGACGACCAGCACACGTCCTTCACCGGGTTCGCTGAGAGTCTGCTTGACCAACAGATTGTCCTGGAAGCAGCGAATGGTGACGATGCGCCCGCTGAACACCGGATTGCCGCCGAACTGCGTGAATTGCGTATCGCAGCTACGAATCTCGGGGCCGATCTCATCGGCGAGGTCGGCGGTTGCCACTAGGTTTGCTGAATCGGTCACGAAATAAGCTTGCCATGCGGGCGACGATCGGATCCTGAGACCTTCCCGCCGCCTGCCGCGGCCCGGCCCGGTTCAGCTGTCGAGGGTGCGCTGATACTCCGCGATCTTGGTCGTCAGATTGTGGGTGGTGTGCTTGACCGACAGCTTCACGAACGGCTCGATGGTCTTGCCCAGCACCTTGCCCGCGAGCCCGCCCGGCACCCGGTATTCGACGATGGCGTCCACCGTGCAGTCGCGGTCGCCGCGGGGATGGAACAGGAAGGTCGATTCGATCTCGAAGCCGGTCACGGCCTTCACCGCGATCGCGACGTTCTTCTCCCAGCGCACGATCTGCAGCCGGGAGGTCAGCGAGGCGGGGCCCAGTTTGATCTCGGTGTCGAACGTCGCGCCCAGCCCGGCCACCTGATCGGTGATCGGGCGGAAGGAATGGACCTCGGTGACGAATTCCGGCAGATGGCGATAGTCGTTGACGTAGTCGAACGCGGTCTCGGCCGGCGCGGCGCAATCGGCCACGATCTTCACTGCGGTCATGAGAGTAACCGTAACGTGTTGCAGTCCGGCCCGGACCGGATGTAATTGCTATCACTCCAGTTCGCAGGGCCTATCCGGCCCGGGCTCGGACTCAGGCCGTCACCGACAAGGTCGCCGCCAAGCCGAACACCGCCGCCATCACCACCACCTCGATCAGTGCCCGGCGCAACGAGTCGTCCGCACTCATCCGATGGTCGGTGGCCACCGGAACCCAGCTGCGCCGCCACCACCAGCCGAGCCCGAGCAGCGCGAGGACCATGACCGTCTTCGCGAGCAGGATGCGGCCGTACCCGGTGTCGACCAGCGCGACCGGATCACCGACGCGGACCAGCCCGTTGACCACGCCGGTCACCGTCACCGCCGCCACCGCGGGCAGCGCCCAGCCCGAATAGCGCGGCAGGATCACCGCCCATTCACCGCGGGTGCGCACCACCAGCGCCAACGCCAGCAGCAGACCGAACCAGGCGGCCGCGGCGAGAGCGTGCACCGCGGCCAGGACCGAGCCCAGCGTCTGCTGCGACATATGGCCCGTGATCGGCCGCAGCACCAGGGTCACCGCGGCGAAGACCAGCACCAGATCGGCGCTCGCGCGGTCCGGTCGCCGGAAGGCCAGCGTGCTGTAGCAGGCGACCGCCGCGGTGCCGATCAGTACGGCGATGCCGATCTGGCCGCCGCTGACATGCGCGACGTAGTCGCCGAAATCGGCGGCGCGCAACCGGCTCAGCGGGACCCCGACCACCTCGGCGGCCTCGGTGGACAGCAGCACGAATTCCGCGACCGTCCAGAGCGCGCCGAACACGGCCAGCAGCCGCCACGCGGGCCGCAGCCGGTCGTGCAGGCGCGGCAGCGCCGCCAGGCCGAGAACCGTGGCGCCCAGCCCGTCGGCCAGGGTGCGCACCGGCGCCTCGGCCTGGACCGGATCGGGTGCGGCGAGCGCCCATCCGGCGGCGACACCGACGAGGGCGGCCGGGACGACCAGCAGCAGTGCGTAACGCAGTGCGGTCGATCTGTTGCCGGCCGTCCCAGGCCTCATGGTTTGCCGCCGCTGCCCGGCCGTCGGGAGCGACCGCCGAACAGCGCGAACGCCAACCCACCGCCGAACAGGACGACCGCGGCCACGATGAACACCCACAGCGGTACGCCACCGGAATCACCGTCGCCACCCGAGCTGCTCTTGGCGTCGGCCTTGGCCCCCGGTGTCCCGTGACCGGGCGTGGTCAGCTCGAAGGTACGGGTGCCGCTGACCGGATGGCCGTCGGCGGAGGTGACCCGGTACGCCATCGTGTAGGTGCCGGCCGGGCCGAGGTCACCGACCTCGACGCTGACGGTCGGCCCGTCCACCACCGGTTTGCCCTTCGACCACAGATTCCCGTCCGGGCCGACGACGGTCAGCGACGGGAAGCTCGGCTGCAGATTCTCGTTGAAGGTGATGCTGACCCGCGCCGGGCCGGTCGCGAGTTTCGCGCCGTCGGCGGGGTCGGTGGATACCACCGTCGAATGCGCGGCGGCGGGGCCGGCGACCGCGATCGTCGCTCCGCTCAGCGCCAGCGCCCCGACCAGGGCGAACAGTATGCGGCGCATCATGCGCGCCGGCTCCGGATCAGGCTGCCGAGTCCGAGCGCGGCGCCGAGGGCACCGAGCACCAGTCCGATACCGCCCAGCCAGCGCGCGGTGTTGTCGGAATCGGACTCGTCATTGTCGGTCTCGCTCGACATGCCGGCCGCGTGGTCGTGCTCGGATCCGGCGGCCGCCAGCGTGACGCTCGGCGCGGGGTGCTCGGGTTCGTCGCCGCCGGCGGGCATGGGTTCGTTCCAGTTGACGACCTTGCCGTCGCTGTAGGTCTGGGTGGCCGGGAAGCTGATCTTGTCCTGCTTCGGCAGCGGACCGACCGCGAGGGCGAAGCGCTGGAACTGTTCGGGGGTGATGCCGGGATTACCCGGGTTCGCGGTCCAGGTCACGGAGGTGAACTGGTTCTTGTCGTTCTTCTCGGTCTTGGCGGTCCAGCCCGCGACGGGTTCGGTGCGGGCCGCGGACAGCTGTGGCAGCGCGACGGTCAGCTTGGTGGTGGACGCCGTCGCCGATTCGGTCGGCACGCGGAAGGTGATGACGGCGTAACCGCCCTGGGCCGCGCCGGGCGCGTCGGCGGTGACGTGGGCGGCCGCGGTGCCGGAGGCGAGCAGGGCGAGACCTGCGGCGGCGCCGGTCGCGACCAGGGCGCGCGACAGTGAGGTGGACATGATTGAGCTCACGATGGGTGACTTTCTCGGTACTCGGCGATATGCCGGGGAATTGCCTGTGGTCGGGGGCGGTTCAGGCGAGTACCGGTGGTGCGCGGGAGCCGAGGGCACCGGCGCGCCATTGCTGCCACGCCGGCCGCGCGGCGGTCCGCCACCGGGGGGTGGTGATATCCACCGGCGGCAGCGGCCGGGTCGTGACGGCCCGGACCGAGTGGGAGACAGCGGCATACAGATGTTCCACGGCCACGATGAGCGCGGCACAGGCCACGGTCGCGAGCGTGTGCGCCAGCATCATCCAGCTGCTCGGGAAGATCGACGTCAGGCCGGAATGACCGCTCCCGCACGATGTTTCACCCGGCTCGTGGGCGGGCAGCAGACTCAGCGCGATATGCGAAGCCGCCTGTCCGCCACCGAGTGCCGCCGCCACGCCGGCTCGGCGCCACGCACCGCCGGCGGGCGGCAGCATCGAGGCGAAGGTTCCGGCGACCGCCGCGCTCAGCAGGAGCAGCGCCGCCGTCGCCGAGCCGGGATAGCCGCCGCCGGCCCAGCCGTGCGCGGCCGCGGCGAGGACCACCACCGCCATACCGACCAGGCCGCCCCGGAGCCCATCGATGCCCGGCCGCCGGACCGCTCGCCGGTGCGGCGGGGATCCGGTGGCGGTCCGGGCACGATGCAGCATGACGAAACGGTCGGTCAGTGCACGCCGAGGCGCGCGAGGATATCGGCTTCGACGCCGGAGAGTTCGTGCGAGATGGAGTTGTGCACCGCCCGGCGGCGTGGCGCGGGCATCTGCTCGGCGGTGCGCACGGCCGCGGACAGGCTGGCGAGCCGGTCGCGGGTGGCGGCCACGAACTTCTGCGTCTCGCCGCTCTTGTCGCCGGAGTTCTCGATACCGGCCAGGGTCGATTCGACACCGGTGATCCGGGCCTGCAGGCGGGCGCCGTGACCGGTGAAGTTGCCGAGGTCACCGAGGCCGATACCCAGCCGGTGGGCGCGGCGGGTGTCGATCTGGCCCCGGACGAAGGTGGCGGCCCGGTAGGCCAGCGGCGCCAGCACCGGCACCAGCACCCGCGCCACGCCCAGATACTTCTTCACCTGGCTCGCGGTGAGCAGTTCCCGGTCGGCCCGTTCGGCGGTCTTGAGGGCGGCCTTCTCCTCGGCCTTCAATGCCGCGATCTGTGCCTTCGCCACATCGCGCTGGGTGCGGAGTTCGGCGCGCTGACGTTTGCGTTCGTTGCGGGCGCCGAGTTTGGCCTCCAGCGCGGCCTTGTGCTTGAGGGCTTTCGCCTCGGCTTTGCGGTCCGCACGCCGCTTGCGCTTGGTGAACAACCCCATCGAAAGCCCTCCGTCACGAAGTTCCGTCATGCTGATATACCCACATGCCACACGGTTTGCGCCAACTGTAGCGGGATGCGCACCCGAGGGCGCCGTCGCGGCGGCCGGGGCGCGTGCCGGTCCGGGCTCGCCGGCCGCGTGAGTGCCGAGGTAGCGGCTCCGCGTACGCCCGGCACGCAGGCGGTTCGCGGGAGTGTCGGAGGTAGGGACCATACTGCTTAGCGTGTATTCGGGCAGCGGCGACCAAGACGGTCGCGAGGAGGACGGCGGAGGCGACGAGCGGCGGGCTGCTGCTCGACGAACCGTCGTGGTGCCCGCCGAAGTGGAACGGGCGCAGCAGGTTTCGGCCGGCACGGCGAGTGCTCCGGCCGACCCGGCTGATCTGTCGGCGCCCGCCGGGTCCGGCGAGCACCCGCCGCGCATCGCCTATGTCGACGCTCGCGCGCTGGTCGGCTGCCGGCACCGGCTGCATCTGGATGCGACTCATCCGGAACGGCTGCTGGGGGTGCCGGAGGACGCGGGTGTCAAACAGCGCCGTGACGCCGCCACCGCGCATCGCTCGAAGGTCCGCGACACGCTCGTCGCCGCCGATCCGCAGGCGTGGGTGATCATCGACCCGGATCAGCACGCGAGCGGCCGCGCCGAGGACACGCTGCGCGCGTGTTCCGAAGGGGCGCAGCGTATTTGGGGGGCGTTGCTGCCGCAGGAGTCCGATACCGGCCGTCGCGGCGGCTGTGAGATCCTGCTGCGCGATACCGATCGCGGCGGCTACATCCCGATCATCGTGGTCAACCACAAGGTGACCGATCCGCGCCAGCCGGATCCGGCCGATTTCCATCCCACCACCTCGGACCTGTACCGCTGGGATCCGCGTCCCGACCGGCACGTCCGGGTCCGCACCCAACCGCGCGACCAGCAGCGGCTGGCCCACCTCTATCGCATGTTGCAGCGGCACGGCCTGGCCAGTCCCGCGCTGGTCGGTGGCGCCATCGGCTATCACTTCGACCGGATCCTGGTGCACGATCTGGCCCCGGTGCTCGACGAGTACGACCGGCGTTATGCCGATCGCATCGCGGTGGTGCGCGGTGAGCTGCCGACCGTTCCGTCCAAGGTGCCGGAATGCCGGCAGTGCCCGTGGTGGACGCGGGCGCCCAGTGCGGCCGGCGGTGAGCGTCGCGACATCACCGAACCGCCCGCGGTGAGCTGCGAGGGCTGGCTGGCGGCCCACCGCGACGTCAGCCTTGTCGCTCCCGGCTCGCGGGCCGAACTGCTGCGCCGCCACGGCGTGCAGACCATCGACGACCTGGCCGAGTGGACCGCCGAGGAACCCGAGGACTGGCAGTACGAGCCGTTCGCCGAGACGGTCGTGACCGCGCGTGCCTGGATCTCGGGCGCGCCGCTGGTCCGCCGCGTGGACCGGGTGCGGGTCGCCCGGGCCGACGTGGAGGTCGACGTCGATCTGGAGAGCTATCAGGAGTACGGCGCCTACCTGTGGGGGACCCTGCTCGACGGGGTGTATCGCCCCTTCTTCACCTGGGATCCGCTGCCCACCGCCGACGAGGCCCGCTCGTTCGCCGAGTTCTGGACCTGGCTGATGGCGGTGCGCGCCGATGCGGCCGCGGCCGGCAAGACGTTCGCCGCCTACTGCTACTCGCGCACGGCCGAGGACAAGTGGCTCTACGAATCGGCGCGCCGATTCGCCGGTCGGCCCGGCGTCCCCACCGAGGACGAGGTCCGCGCCTTCGTCGACAGCCCGCAGTGGGTGGATATGTTCCAGGCGGTGTCGGAGCAGTTCATCTGCCCGAACGGCAAGGGGCTCAAGAAGATCGCCCCGGTCGCCGGATTCGGCTGGCGCGATCCGGAGGCCGGCGGCGAGGCGTCGATGAGCTGGTATCGCCTGGCGGTCGGGTACGACGGGGCGCCCGATCTGTCGCAGCGCACCCGCCTGCTGGAGTACAACGAGGACGACGTCCGCGCCACCCAGGTGCTGCGCGAATGGATGGCGCCCGCGCAACCCCGCGCGCACAGTGCCGACGCGCAGGTTCCCGCGATGACCGACTTTCGCGAGCCACCCGCGGTCCGTCGTAATATCTGCACGTGACCGATCACGTCGAACAACTGGAGTTTCAGGCCGAGACCCATCAGCTTCTGGAACTGATGATCCACTCGGTCTACTCGAACAAGGACACCTTCCTGCGGGAATTGATCTCGAACGCCTCGGACGCGCTGGACAAGCTGCGGCTCGAGTCGTTCCGGGACAAGGATCTCGAGGTCGACACCTCGGATCTGCATATCGAACTCGAGGTCGACAAGGACGCCCGGGTGCTGACCGTCCGCGACAACGGCATCGGCATGTCGCGCGCCGAGGTTGTCGATCTCATCGGCACCCTGGCCAAGTCCGGCACCGCCGAGCTGCGCCGCCAGCTGCTGGAGATGAAAGGAGCCGACGCCAATTCTTCGGGTCGCTCCGCAGGCTCCGCTCCCGCGGACCTCATCGGCCAGTTCGGTATCGGCTTCTACTCGACCTTCATGGTGGCCGACAAGGTCACGCTGACCACCCGCCGTGCGGGTGAGTCCGAGGGCACCCGCTGGGAGTCCGCGGCCGGCAGCTCGACCTACACCATCGAAACCCTCGACGACGCGCCCCAGGGCACCGCGGTCTCGCTGCACCTGAAGTCCGCGGACGAGGACGATCACCTCTTCGACTACACGCAGGAGTGGAAGCTCCGCGAGATCGTCAAGAAGTACTCGGACTTCATCTCCTGGCCCATCCGGATGCAGGTGGAGCGCACCGTCACCGAGGGTGAGGGTGAGGAGAAGACCGAGAAGACCATCCTCGAGGAGCAGACCCTCAATTCGCAGAAGGCGCTGTGGACGCGCCCGCGCAGCGACGTCTCCGACGAGGAGTACAAGGAGTTCTACAAGCACGTCTCGCACGCCTGGGACGATCCGCTGGAGATCATCCCGCTCAAGGCCGAGGGCACGTTCGAATATCAGGCGCTGCTGTTCATTCCCTCGCACGCGCCGTTCGATCTGTTCATGCGCGAGCACAAGCGCGGCGTGCAGCTCTACGTGCGCCGGGTGTTCATCATGGACAACTGCGAAGAGCTGATGCCGGAGTATCTGCGCTTCGTCAAGGGCGTGGTGGACGCACAGGATCTGTCGCTGAACGTCTCGCGCGAGATTCTGCAGCAGGACCGGCAGATCCAGATGATCCGCAAGCGCCTGGTCCGCAAGGTGCTGTCGACGATCAAGGATCTGCAGAGCGCCGAATCGGCCGAATCCGGTTCCGACGAGGCCACCGCGAAAGAGTCGAAGTACCAGACCTTCTGGAACGAATTCGGCCGAGTTCTCAAGGAGGGCTTGCTCTCCGACTTCGACAACCGCGAAACCATCCTGCAGGTCTCGTCTTTCGCCTCGACGCACTCGGATTCCGAGCCGACCACGCTCGCGCAGTACGTGGAGCGCATGGCCGAGGGCCAGGACAAGATCTACTACATGACCGGTGAATCCCGGCAGCAGATCGAGAATTCGCCGCATATGGAGGCCTTCAAGGCCAAGGGCCTCGAGGTGCTGATCCTCACCGACCCGGTCGACGAGATGTGGGTCGGCTCGGTGCCGGACTTCGACGGCAAGCCGTTCCAGTCGATCGCCAAGGGCGAGGTGGATCTGGAGACCGAGGAGGAGAAGAAGGCCTCCGAACAGCTGCGCGAACAGCGGGAGAAGGATTTCGGCGATGTGCTGAAGTGGTTGCAGGAGACGCTGAGCGACAGCGTCAAGGAGGTCCGCCTGTCCTCCCGCCTGACCACCTCCCCGGCCTGTGTCGTCGGTGATGTCTTCGACTTCACCCCGCAGTTGGAGCGCATGTACCGCGCCTCCGGCCAAGCGCTCCCGGAATCCAAGCGGATTCTGGAACTCAACCCGGAGCACCCCCTGGTCACCGGGTTGCGCGATGCCTACGCCAAGGACAAGGAGTCCGAGGATCTGCAGGCAACGGCCGAATTGCTCTACGGCACAGCGGTGCTGGCCGAAGGCGGGGAACTGAAAGACCCGGCCCACTTCGCCCGGGTCCTGGCAGACCGCCTCACCAAGACCTTCTGACCACGACAACCGAAACACCGAGGCCCGCAAGGAATTTCCTTGCGGGCCTCGGCGCGCGGGCCTCTCCGTGCGTGCCGCGGAATGCGGGCCGCCGTCGGCGGCGCATCAGTCGACGGTGCAACCGGCGATCGGCTTGTCGTTCAACCGGTCCATCAGATAGGGGATGACACCGCTCGGGCTGAAACCGTCGATGATCTCCGGACCGAAGTGGTTCGGCAGCGCCATACCGGGCAGGATCGGCGGGAGACCGTTACTGCGGAAGGTGACGGTGGCGCCCTTGCCGCACCAGTCGTCGGCGAGCCGGCGCGCCTGCGGATAGGGCACGGTGTCGTCGTTGACCCCGCTGGTGATCAGGACCGGTGCGGTCGGGCTGAGGGTGCCGATGCGCTGCCGGTCCAGAATGTCCATGGCCGCCGGTACTTCGCGCAGGTTGTCCAGAATCGGTCGATGGTCCCGGGTGAAGTCACTGCCGCGCAGGAGCGGATGTTTCAGGATCACATCGCCCACACAACTGTCCTGCAGTTCCGCGAGCAGGCCCGCGCCCTGCGGCGTGACGCGCTCGTCCAGCTCGGGCTTCAGATCCGGATAGCGTTCCAGAAACCCGTTGAGGGCGTAGGCGACCACACCTCCGATGAGATTTCCGTCGATCTTCTGCAGCACCGCGCTCAGATCGGCGGTCGGCGCGCCGGCCCACACCGCTTTCAGATTCAGTTCCGGTGCATAGCTGGGCTGCAACTCCGCCGCCGACGCGGTCGCACCGCCGCCCTGGGAGTAACCCCAGAAGGCGAGCGGCGTCTGCGCTCCGGTACCCGAGAGCGCGTTCGCGGCGCGCGCCGCGTCGAGAACGGCGTGCGCCTCTTCCACCCGGTTGACGTAGGTGTGGACGCCGGGTGTGCCCAGTCCGATGTAGTCGGTCACGAAGACCCGGGCGCCCAGCGCATGCCACACCATCGCCGATACCGCCTCCTGATTGGCGGAGATGCTCGGCGGGGTGATCCGGGCGTAGAGACCGGTGGCGAAGGCCTGCGACGGCGCGCACTGATCGCCCTGTCCGGAGGTACCGGGCGCGATCACGACGGTCGGCCGCGGTCCGGTGCCCTGCCAGGCGGCGGTGGCGTCGAGGTAGGTGCCGCTGACCGCGGTCGGAGCGCCGTCCTGGGTCTGCGAGGTGTACATGACCTTCTGCGCGTTCGCGGGCCACGGCCCGAATCCCGGCGGCGCCACGAACACCGGCATCGCCTCGGTCTTGATCACCGAGCCCGGTGTGGTCGCGAATTGCGCCGGGGGAGTGTAGAACTCGCTCACCGGCGTCGCGGTGGAGGTGCCGGCGGCCGCACAACCGAGCGCCGCCCCCGCACATGCCGCGGCCCCGAGTGCGATTATCCGGCGGAAGCCGCCCCCACCCCGTCTCGGCGATCCGCTCGCCCGCGAGCGCTGTGCTCTGTCACCCAGTTGCATCGTTACGACCTGGCCTTTTGAACTTACTACCCAGTAGAATCAGCTTTAACTTAGCCTTGATTCCCGCTGGGGAGAAATTCCTGTCACTCGCACCGAAGTGACGCCGCCATGCTTGTGATCGTTCACAACCGAGGGCCGTCGAAGCAAAAGGCCGACACGGGAATTCCGTGTCGGCCTCGGCTCGAATGTCAGCGCGGCGCCATGCGCAGCGCACCGTCCATGCGGAAGGTTTCGCCGTTCAGGTAGTCGTGTTCGGTGATGTACTGCGCGAGCTGCGCGTACTCGTCCGGGCGGCCCAGGCGCGACGGGAACGGCACGCCGGCCTCGAGGCCCTTGCGGTACTCCTCGGTGACGCCGGCCAGCATCGGGGTGTCGATGATGCCGGGGGCGATGGTGTTGACGCGAATGCCGAACTGGGCCAGGTCGCGCGCGGCCGGGACGGTCATGCCGGCGACGCCACCCTTGGAGGCGGAGTAGGCGATCTGGCCGATCTGGCCCTCGAACGCCGCCACCGACGCGGTGTTGATCACGACGCCGCGCTGGCCGTACTCGTCGACCGGCTCGGTCTTGGAGATGGCGTCGGCGGCCAGGCGCATCACGTTGAAGGTGCCCAGCAGATTCACGGTGATCACGGTCCGGAACAGCTCCAGATCGTGCGGGCCGTTCTTGGACAGGATGCGTCCCGCCCAGCCCACACCGGCGCAGTTGACCACGATGCGCGGCGGCACACCGGATTCGACGACCTTCGCCACCGCGGCGGCGACCTCGTCGTTGCTGGTCACATCGGTCGGGATCAGGGTGACACCGGCGGGGACGCTGTCGCCGGCCCGTTCGATCGACTGCGTCAGATCGAGACCGAATACGGTCGCACCCTGGTCGGCGAAGCGTTGTGCGGTCGCGGCGCCCAGACCGGACGCAGCTCCGGTGATGATCGCGGCGGAGCCCGAAATCTCCACGGTGTTTGGTCCTCTCGTTAGTGACGGCCCTATGGGTACTGGCCTTCCGTCAACAGCACCATATCGGGCGTGGGTGCCGTCACAGCCGGGGGTGCGCCGCGTGGGAAGCCGGCACCGCGCAGAATGGAAGACAACCAGCTAGTTTCGTTTGCGAACCGGTACGCGATCGAACGATGGAGTTGCCACATGACCGCCTCGGCCCCCGCGGACCGCCGGCTACCTCGGGGCCGGCACGGTATCCCGCGGGAAACGGTCGTCCGGGACCAGCGTGACCGGATTCTCGCGGCGATGGCGGAGGCGATGGCCGCCCACGGATATGTGGGCACGTCGGTCGCGGCGGTGATCAAGCGTGCGGGAGTGTCGCGGGAGACCTTCTACGAGCAGTTCCGCTCTAAGGAGGACTGTTTCGAGGCGGCCTACGAGCGGGCGGTGGAACAGCTGATCGCCCGGATCCAGGACACGCTGCGGCCACGGACCGACGCCCCGGCCGAACCGCCGATCGGCGCCCTCCTAGACGCCTACCTCGACGGTCTGGCCGCCGAACCCGCCTACGCGCGGCTGTTCCTCGTCGAGGTCTACGCCGCCGGGCCCAAGGCCATCGCGCGGCGCGCGGAACTGCAGGAATCGTTCGTCTCGCTCGTCGCCGACATTCTCGACGCCCGCACCGATCAGCAGCGCTTCGCGTGCCGCACCATGGTCGCCGCGCTCAGCGCCATGGTGACCACTCACGTCGCGGCCGATGATCCGGACGGGCTGCGGGAGTTGCGTGAGCCCATGCTCGAGCTGGTCCGGCGCAGCGGCGATCTGTTCGGCGGCGTGCCCGCCGCCCCCGGTCGCGCGGACCCGCGGGAGCATTTCGATCCCTGGTGACCACCGCGGGAGCCGGCTCAGTCGAGGCAGAACTCGTTGCCCTCCGGATCGGCCATCACGATGTGACCGTTGCCGAGCGGGGGAGCGGGTTCGTAACGCTGCAGCCTGGTCGCGCCGCGGGATACCAGTCGCTCGGCCTCGGCCTGCAGGGCGGCCATCCGGTCGTCGCCGGTCAGGCCCGGGGCCGCCCGCACATCCAGATGGACCCGATTCTTGGCCTGTTTGCCCTCGGGCACCCGCTGAAAGAACAACCGCGGCCCGGCACCCTCGGGATCGATCAGCGCCGAGGCGTCGTTGCGCCGTTCCGGCGGCACGTTCATGGCCGCCAGTGCCTCGTCCCAGGTCTGGAATCCGGGCGGTGGATCCTGCAGTCGGTAGCCGAGCGCCTCGGCCCAGAACGCGGCCAATCCCGCGGGATCGCCGCAGTCGAAGGTGATCTGGACATCGCGGGCCATCAGCTCGCCTCCTGTCGGTTGCGGTGCAGGTAGAGGTCGCGCAGCAGGCAGACCTCCGCCAGATGGTGGATCAGTTCGCGGTTGATGTGCAAAACCAGCGCCGAGAACGGTAATTCGGCATAGGGCCCTTCGGCCGCGCCGCACGGCCGGGCGAGGCCGTCTTCGCCCAGTGATCCGATGCCGTCGAGCCAGCCGGCGTACTCCGAATCGAGCTGGGCCAGTGCGTCTTTCGCGGTCTCGGCGTACTCGAACGTATGGTAGTCGGTGGCCGCGCGCCCGAAATGCGAGGCGTTGCGCACGGCGAGGACGCCGACGATCACGTGCCCGAGCCGCCAGGCGATCGTCGTGAACGGCGCCGGATCCGGCGGTGGGAAGGCGAAGTCGATGGTCATCGCGCCGGAACCGCCCTGGATCGGTGCGTTGCCGGCGCCGCGCGGGTGCAGATTCCAGCAATCGGGCACGGGTTCCCAGAAGTACTCGTCGTCGGTGAGTCCGTCGAGCCGGGGGCGGATCTGGTCGGTCCAGTGCCGGTCGATCTGCTCGCGAAGCAGGGTGTTCCAGTCGGTCATGAGCACAGCTTCGCGTGAATAGCGGACAGCAACCTTCCGCTATCTGTGCCACGATGACCGCATGACCGTCGAGGCGACCACCGAGCGGGTGTTGCGGCTGCTGGCCCTGTTGCAACGCCGGCCGTCGTGGACGGCTACGGAACTGGCCGACGAGCTGGGCGTCACCGACCGTTCGGTGCGCCGCGACGTGGAACGGCTGCGCGCGATCGGTTATCCGGTACAGGCCACGGCCGGTGTCGGCGGCGGATATCGGCTCGGTGCGGGGACGCGGCTGCCGCCGCTGCTGTTCGACGACGAGGAGGCCATCGCCACCGCGGTGTCGCTGCGCCTGGCTACGGGAGGAACCGTCGCCGGCGCGGGTGAGGCGGCGCTGCGGGCGCTGACGAAGCTCGATCAGGTGATGCCGCCCAGACTGCGTGCCGAGGTGCGGGCGGTACACGACGCCACCGAGACCATGGTCGGTCCGGGTATCGAGATCGATGCGGAACTGCTGATGACCCTCGCCCGGGCCTGCCGCGACGCCGTCCGGGTCCGCTTCCAGTACTCGGGCCGCAACGGGACTGCCGGTGAACGGACCGTCGAACCGGTCCGCATGGTCACCACCGGCCGGCGCTGGTATCTGATGGCTCGCGATATCGACCGCGACGACTGGCGCACCTTCCGCCTCGACCGCATGCGGGAGGTGCAGGCCACGACCTGGCGTTTCCGGCCGCGCGACCATCCGGATCCGGTCGGCTACGTCCAGCGATCGGTGGCCGAGGCGCCCTACCGCTTCCTCGCCCGGATCCGCGTCCACGCCGATTCCGCCCGGGTGCGCGACCTGATTCCGCCCCAGGTCGGCCGCGTCGAAGACGATCGCGACGGCTGGTCGGTTCTGGTGGTGGCGGGCGACGACCTCGACTGGCTCGCGGTCCGCATCGTCCGTCTGGGATTCGAGGTCGACGTGCTGGAGCCTCCGGAACTCCGCGAAGCAGCGGCTCACCTGGCCCGCGATCTGTCCGCGCTGGCCGAACGGGGATCATTCGAACCGGGTTGAGCCGACCGCCGTGCGGCGCGCCGCTCAGCGTCCGTGCAGTGAATGCGGTTCCGCCGGCTCCTCGTCGGTCCGATTCGCCCGCCCGAGCACTCCCCACAGCGCGCCGCCGACCAGCGGCACCACCGCCGCGATCGAATACTCGCCGAGTTTGCCCAGGTCCGGCGCTATCGCGCCGAGCAGGGTGGCGGCACCGATGTAGAGGAACAGCAGGCCGGACGCGACGGCGACCGCGCGCTCCGGAATGTGCTTGCCGACCGTGATGCCGATGGCGATGGCGAGACCGCCGGCGGCGACCATACCCGCGACCGAACCCACCCAGACGGCCACCCAGCTGTGATTCGAGGCCAGCGCGATGGTGGCGAACATGGTGCGGTCGCCGAGTTCGGCGAGCAGGAACGACGAGATCACGATGAGGAAGGCGCGGCCGGGTGAGGCGGGGCCGGTGGTCTCGGGTTCGTCGGGATCGGGCTCCTCGTGCCGGGCCGCCCACAGCGTCCACACACCGACCGCCAGCAGGATCAGGCCGGTGCAGAGTGCGATGAAGTCGGTGGGCAGGGCCGCTCCGAGGAAATGTCCGACGCCGACGGCGATCACGTTCACCAGCACGCTCGCGACGGTGATACCGCCCAGCACGATCCACCAGCGGTAACGCAACGCGAAGGTCAGGGCCATCAGCTGCGATTTGTCGCCGAGTTCGGCGACGAAGAGCACGCCGAAGCTCAGTAGTATCGCGGCGATCATCATCGGCTCCCAGGTCTCCGGCGTGTCGGCCGAAGACGGGGCGCCCTCAGCCGACCACGCCCGTATGAACGGTCTGTCGTCGGCCGAAGGTCTCGCCCACCGGAAATCCGGTTCGGATGGCCGGATCCATTCAGCGGATCAGTATGTCGACCATGCGATTGCGGGCTACTCCCCTTCGCTGTCCTTCAGCCTACCCTTACCTGCGCGCTGCCGCCAAGTCCCTGTTGCTGAAATCGCAATGCGCACAATAAGTTTGGCGATGCGGCCGAAAAGTTTCGGGTACCCGTCGAAGGTGTTTCGCCGGGGCTCCGCACCGCGTTCGGACGTCCGTCCCGTGGGTTGCCGGGAGACCCGTGGGCCTCAGGCGGCGAGCAGCATGGCCAGCACCGCGGTATCCGGATCCGAGATCGGATCCACCCCCACGCGGCTGACCATCGAGGTGACCGTGCCGTCGAGCTCGGCCTCCACCCACGCCGCCCGGTGTGCGAGCCCCAGATGCGGAATGCCCGGCAGCAGAACACATCCCGACGCGGCGCCGACACATTCGGGCAGCGACGGATTCGTCTCGGAGGGCGGATGCAACATCATCAACGCGGGCGGCACATGATCGGCGAAGCGTCCCGGTTCGAGCGCTTCCTCGCCCAATACGGGCCCCTCGGCCACCACCAGGCCGACGGTGTCCGGATGCGGATCGTCGGGCAGTTCTTCGCGCGCACCGAAGACCGTCGTGGTGGTCAGCAGGCCGGGCAGACTCGCCACCCGCACCGCGAGCGCCAGCAGTTGCGCCCATTCCTTGGTCGTATCGGGCCAGCGCCCGGAGATCACGAAGCCACGCAGTATGCCGCGGGCCTGGAACGGCGTGACCCCGACCGGATTGTTCGTACGCATCGGATGCCTCCCGAACTGTCAACGGGGGCGGCTCCACGATGAGCGAGCCCGTCCTCGGCCTATCGTGCGATAGGAGTACCCGAGAATGACCCGAACAATGTCTGGCACACAAGTACCAGAGAGTGCTAAGTCGCAGGTAACACGCCCGCAACGCAACTCAGGCCATACCCGATGGGTATGGCCTGAGTACGCGGAGAGGCGTATCAGCCGAAGATCAGGCCCTTGCCCTGAGCGACGGCCTTGGCGAAGCGCTCCTGCACGTCGGCCCAGTTGACGACGTTCCAGAACGCCTTCACGTAATCGGCCTTGACGTTCTTGTACTGCAGGTAGAAGGCGTGCTCCCACATGTCGACCTGCAGCAGCGGGATGATGCCGAGCGGCACGTTGGCCTGCTGGTCGTACAGCTGGAAGGTCAGCAGCTTCTGGCCGAGGGTGTCGTAACCCAGCACCGCCCAGCCCGAGCCCTGCAGGCCGTTGGCGGCAGCGGTGAACTGCGCGCGGAACTTGTCGAACGAGCCGAACTGGTCGTCGATCGCGGCGGCCAGGTCCCCGACCGGCTTGTCGCCGCCGTTGGGGGACAGGTTCTTCCACCAGATGGAGTGGTTCACGTGACCACCGAGGTGGAAGGCCAGGTTCTTCTCGTGCAGGAAGATCGCACCGTGGTCGTCGGCCTCGCGCGCGGCTTCCAGCTTCTCGAGCGCGGTGTTGACGCCGGCGACGTATGCGGCGTGATGCTTCGAGTGGTGAATCTCGTTGATCTGCCCGGAGATGTGAGGCTCCAAGGCGCCGTAGTCGTAATCCAGATCTGGCAGCGTGTACTCAGCCACGATGTCCCTTCCTCATGATGTCGGCGCGTGTACCCGGTCATGTCGAGCACACCAACCTTCATTCGTACACCCGCTCGATGCAACCGGGTCCGGTCCACCCTAGATTCCCACGGCCCGAAATCGACGGCTCGGCCAGGATCGAGGGCGCACGCCCGTGGTATGCCCCGGCTCGGAGATTTATTCACGCTGAACGCATGTCGGCGCGATTTCGCCCGGATCGCGGTACGCGGTTCCGCCACTTCGGCGGTCCGCCGGCGTCTACATCGGCGGTGCGACGTCGGGCAGCATGGTGCGTGGATCGCACGAATCGTGTGCCTTCCACCAGCGCCGCGCGCCGGCGACGAAATCGTCGAGGCCGATCAGACTTCCGTCGGCGGTCTCGATGGTGATGTCCTCGAACCAGACCCGCACATCCAGTTCGCGCGGATCGGTGCCCTCCTGCTGGGAGAACTCGAGGACGTGGGCCGGGGTCCGATCGCTGATCGTGGTGTCGAAACTCAGCAGCTCGCGCCACAGCGCCCAGCCACTGTCGTCGACGTCGATGAAATCCCAGCCGTGCAGGGCGCCGCCACCGAATCCGGCGATGGCCTCCCCGAGGGTGTCGAGGGTGAGCGGGAAGATGCGCGGTTCCAGATCGTCCCAGCGCTGCCGGCGCAGGGATGCCGCGACCCGGCTGACCCCGGACAGTGTGAGCGACACCCGGCCGTCGGCGGGCTGCCCGTCGCCGGGGAGGGTGAGTACCTCCAGTTCGATTCGAAGTCGTCCGTCCGCGGCGTCGACCACGAGTCCGAGACAGGTCGCCTCGGCGAGTGCGGTGTTGAGCCCGGTCGTATCCAATCCGTCGAGTAACGCCCTGCTCGCGTCCATAGCGTCAGGCTACCGATTCCCCACCGTAGAGCTCGGTATTTCGGTTTCTCGCTAGTGGTGTCGTTTTTTTGCCGAAGGGAGGGAACCGATCGGTCAGCCGCCCCGTCCAAGTATGTGTCGGGCTCTCGTAGCGGCCGGTGATACACCGTTGACCAGCGCAGGAGGCCCGCAGGCGGCGGCGGGGGCCGCTCCGGGACCGAGGAGGGGAGTCCCGGAGCGGCCCCCGTTCCGTTTTCCGGAATCGGTTGATGCGAACCGACCGGTCTCGCAAGTCGCAACCTGTGGATGAGGTTGTGGATTATGTGGATAACTGGGGGTGAGATATACACAGGTCGGGATGCCCGGGGTGTGCGGCACGGTATGGACGGCCGGAACAAACCTGGAGTTCACCCGGGCGATCGACTGCCGGGTCTCCCCGCCGATCCGGGGGACGTGGCAGGATCGTCCATTGTGACGAGCTCCGAAATCCCCTCGGTGCCGGTCCAGGATCTGCCTGCCGAATTCGACGCCGCACCGTCGGCGGGCGCCGGATCCGGAGACGGCGCCCCCTCCGCGATCCTGCTCGATGTCCGAGAGGACGACGAATGGCAGCTCGGCCACGCGCCGGCCGCGCTGCACATCCCGATGATCGACGTGCCCGCGCGCCTGGACGAACTGGACTACGACGCCGACATCTACGTCGTCTGCCGCCAGGGCGGACGTTCGATCGAGGTCGCCAAGTATCTCGCGTACGTGGGATTCGATGTCTACCAGGTCGTCGGCGGCATGGTCGCCTGGCAGCAGGCCGGACGCCCGCTGAGCGGCGCGGGCGACGCCGAGGCGAAAATCTACTGACGAGCTGTCGAAGACGAGCGCAACCGCACACCCGATGATGAAGGTCGACTGGATGGAAGGGGGAGCAGCCCGGTGAGTACGGTCGTGCAACCCTGCGCCCGGTGCGGCGCCCGCTGGGCGGTGCACGGCACCCCGATGCACTGGTGCCCGCGCTGCCGCGGTGTGCTGCTGTCCCCGGCGCCCGTCGACGCCCCGCCGGAACGGCGCAACTACCGCTGGGTGGCCCGCCCGCCGGGGCGCGGCCCGCGGGTCGAACGCCCGCGTCCGGCGCCCGCGATCGATCCGGCCACCCCGCGCTACACCGAGATTCCGCGCTGGGGACTGCGGGACCGGCCGCCGCACGTCGCCGCCGCGCCACAGAACCGGATCCAGGCCGTCCTGCACTGGCTGACCGAACGGGTCGCCGGTCTGCTGCTGGCCACCGTCATCCTGTTCGGACTGTCGGCGGTCGCCGAATTCGGCCGCTATCTGATTCTGCTGCGCAACCGCACCCGGTTGATCCAGCCGCTGCTGCTGTTCTTCTCCGACCTCACCGTCTACGCGACCTCGGTCGCCGCGCTGATCTGCGCGCTGATCACCGCGGTCGGCCTGCTCGGCTGGCTGGTCCGTGCCCGCCGCAGCGCCTATGCCGGAAACGGCCGCCGCGATCCCCGCTCCCTGCGGGCGCTGCTGTGCGGCGGGCTCATCCCGGTGGTCAACCTGGTCTGGCCCGGTGTCTTCCTCACCGAACTGGCTCGCCAGCTCGGCGGTGACCCACGCACGCTGCGCGCGGTGCGGATCTGGTGGTGCGTCTGGGTTCTCAACGGTGTGATGGTCATTGCGTCGCTGTTCTGGCGCACGGCCGATACGCTGCAGGGCCAGGCCGACGGTGTGATCTTCACGGTCTACACCGATCTGGTCGCGGTCGCGGCGGCGGTGCTGTCGCTGTGGGTGCTGCGGATGTGCGAGGGTCGTGATCTGCGCGGCCGGATCCGGATGGCCAAGCGCTGGCTGCCCGCGGCCGGTCCGGCGGTCCCGGTGATCGAGCCCGTCCATCCGGTCACCGCGGTGGACACTCCGGACCGGGCGGCTGCCGGGAACGCCGAAACGCCGCACACCGAAGCCGAGCACACCGGCGCCGAGAACACCGAGGCGGAGCGCGTCGAACAGGAGGAGGTCATGGCCAAGTGAGCCAGGGCAATCGCGCACCGTTCGTGGTCGCGCACCGGGGTGCGTCGGGTACCCGTCCCGAACACACCCTCGCCGCCTACGAGCTGGCATTGGAGGAGGGCGCGGACGGTGTCGAATGCGATGTCCGGCTGACTCGTGACGGTCATCTGGTCTGTGTGCACGACCGCACGGTGGACCGCACCTCCTCAGGCACCGGCCTGGTCAGCGAGATGACCCTCGACGAGCTGCGGGATCTCGACTTCGGCGGCAACGGCAGCCCCGCTCCGGTGCTGACGCTGAGCGAACTGATCACGCTGGTACTGGACTGGCGCAGCCGGCCGACCAAACTGTTCATCGAGACCAAGCATCCGGTCCGGTACGGCGCGCTGGTGGAGAACAAGGTGCTGGCCGAACTGCAGCGCTTCGGCATCGCCACACCGGCCTCGGCCGACCATTCCCGCGCGGTCGTGATGTCGTTCGCCGCCACCGCGGTGTGGCGCATCCGCCGGGCCGCGCCGCTGTTGCCGACCGTACTGCTCGGCGAATCCTCGCGGTACCTGGGCGGAAGCGCCGCGACGACGGTCGGTGCCACCGCCGTCGGTCCGTCGGTGAAAACCCTGCGCGAACACCCCGAACTGGTCGACAAGGCCGCCGCCGCCGGACGCGCCACCTACTGCTGGACCGTCGACGATCCCCAGGACGTCGAACTGTGCGCGGAGCTGGGCGTCAGCTGGGTCGCGACCAACCATCCCGGCCGGACCAAGAACGTGCTGGACGGTATCTGACCGAACGGGACAACCCGGCGGCCGAATCGGTTCACCCCTACGCGCCACATTCGGTGCGCCCCTGCGCGGTGGTGGCCGCGGGAACCTGTAGGTTCTGCGTTCGTGGGTAAGAGCAAGCGCAACAGTCCCAAGCCCGACAGTAATCGGGCCCAGCGCCTCGCCGAACGTCGTGCGGCGCAACAGCAGGCCGCTTCGGCCGTGACGCGCCCCTTCGCCGGGCTGGCCGCCGAATGCGACCTGGTCGCACTCCGCGAGTTCGTCCCGTCGGCGACCGCGACCCTGGAACTGGCAGCGGGCGTCTCCGCCGAGCGCCCGGTGACGCTGGCCACCGTGCTGCCCGGCGCCGTGGCCGCCCTGGTGCGCGCCGGTGACGAGCCGACCGGATTCGTCGGTGCGCAGGTGCAGGTCCAGTCGGACGATCCGGCCGCCGATCTGGCCGCCGCGATTCTGTGGACGCAGGCCGCCGAACCCGGCGAATCGCTCACCGCGGCAAGCGAAGCCGCCCAGGACGCGGTGCCCCCGCTGTCCGAGGTCATCGATCCCAAGGCGAATCTGGATCTGACCGTCCACCAGAACTTCCAGTGGTGGGTTCCGGAGGGTGTCACTCCGGATCCGCAGGTCGCCGCGACCATCGACCAGGCCGATCAGGCGATCATGCCGTCGGACCGGCTGGCCCTCGGCGCCGAATCCGTGGGCGCGGCCTGGTGGGTCGACGCCGGCGAGAAGGCGCATCTGCGCTGGGTCCGGCCCGAGGACGAGGATGCCCTGATGCTGGCCCTCGCACGCGTGCACGCCGCGGGTGGGCTGCACCTGGGCGACGGCTCCCGATTCGCGGGTTCGTTCCGTACGCACGGCCTGCTGGTGCCGGTCTTCGATCTGGATCGCGAACGGCACCCGAGCGAATGGGTCACTCCCGCACACGAATTCGGTGCCCGCCTGGCCGAGGCGCTGGCCTCCGACGCCCCGCTGAGTTCGGAGGAGCGCCGCTCGCGCGACGGTCTGCGCTCGCGCCAGGTCACGCTGCGCTAGCGAAACCCACTGCGGGACAAGCGTTCCGCATCGGCTCAACACGACGAACTCGGCCCGCCGGACGGCAGGCCGAGTTCATCGTTTCCTCGCGTCAGATATTTCCGCCGGCCGCCGCCGGCGCCCCGGAAGCATCGCTCGGACCGCTCATCTCGCGGGAGACGAAATACTCGAGGTCGAACAGATTCGACCCGGCCCGGTCGGCGACGGTGAGCAGCGTGGTCATCCGTGCCACCTCTTCGACCTGTTCCTTCAGGAACCACTGCATGAACTGCTCGCCCAGATAATCGCCCTCCTCGCGGGCGGTGCTGGCCAATTGGATGATCTGCTCGGTGACGGTCTTCTCCTGCTGCAGCGCCAATTGGATCGGCTCGCGCGCATTCTCGAATTGCGACCGCGCGGCGTCGACCCCGGAGAGTTCGACGCTCATGTCCCGATCGAGGAAATATCGCACGATCATCATCGCGTGATTGCGTTCCTCGATGGCCTGGGCGTAGAAGTGTTTCGCCAGAACCGGCAGATCGGCATTGTCGAACCACACCGCGATCGCGATGTACTGGTGCTCGGCATTGAATTCATGCCGGATCTGATCGTGGAGCAGGGCGTGAAATTTGCTGTGCGAGAAATCGGCGTGGCTGGACATGAGCCCGACATTAGTGCTGGTCAAGTTCGGCTGTCATCCAAGTACACCCTTAATGAGGCAAGTATTGCCTTAGTTACCGGCGCCTTACCCGAGCTGCCCGGCCGCATTTCGGAATTCGCCGGCTGCCTGCGATTTCGGCTGCCCTCGCAATTTCATCGCCGCGCGGTTCCCGCCGGTTTCGGAGCGGAGGCGTCGGTTGTGCGTGTGGCCGGGATCTCGCGCGCCACGAACTCCTCGATGTCGAACAGATTGCCCGCCGCTCGCTCGCATACCGCCGCCAGTGTGGTGAGCCGCGCGACCTCCGCGAGCTGATCCTCGAGGAACCAGCGGACGAATTGTTCGCCGAGATAATCCCCCGCATCGCGGGCGGTGCGGGTCAGCGTGGTGATGTGATCGGTCAGTTCCCGTTCCCGGGTCAGCAGGAATTCCACGGTGGCCGTGGGGGATTCGAATTCCGAGCGCACCTCGTCGGTACCGGTGACCGGGACGGCGGCATCCCGGTCGAGCAGATACTGCACCATCCGCAGGGCATGGGCGCGTTTGTCCTCCGCGCCCAGATAGCAGATACGTGCCAGCTGCGGCAGCCGCTGCGCGTCGAAATGGACGGCCGCGGCGAGATATTGCTGTGAGGCGGTGAATTCGCGTCGAATCTGCGCGCGCAGCAGGTCGGGGAAGGGGCCGGTACCGGACATACCCCGACGCTACCGGGTGAGCAGATCGTCCGGGACCGCCTGGTCGTGTGCCAGCGCATCGAAGAAGCGGCCGGCCCGATCCTTGTCCCACAGCAACACGTTGCCGGAACCCGATTCGTCGACGAAGCCGCCGATCGGCACGGTGGTGGCGATCGTCTTGCCGTGCAGCGCCCAGCCCAACCGGCCGAGATCCCAGATGTGGTCGCCGTTGTCGACCTGCAGTGAGGAGGCCACATCGCGGGCCAGCGGCCACACCTTCAACGGGTTGACGAGCGTACCCGCGCTGGTCGCCTTCTCCAGCAGCGCGGACAGGAACAGCCGCTGATTGTTCATACGGTCCAGATCCGCTCGCGGGGTGGCGCGGGTCCGCACGAAGCCGAGCGCCTGCGAGCCGGACAGATGCTGACATCCGGCCGGAAGGTCGATACCGGCCTTCGGATCATCGATCGCATCGGGCAGGCACATATCGATGCCGCCGAGTGAATCGACCATGCCGGCGAAACCGCCGAAGCCGATTTCGGCGAAGTGGTCGATGCGCAGGCCGGTCGCGTTCTCGACCGTCTGCACCAGCAATTTCGGGCCCCCGGCGGAAAACGCGGCATTGAGTTTGTCCTTGCCGACGCCCGGAATGCTCACATACGAATCGCGCGGCAGGCTCACCACGGTGGGCGCACCCGATTTCGGGATGTGCACGAGCATGATGGTGTCGCTGCGCTCACCGCCCGCGTCGGCGCTGTCGCCGGTCGACAGTTCCTGCTCCTGTTCCGGCGTCAGACCGACGCGGGTGTCGGATCCGGTGAGCAGCCAATTGGTACCGGCCGTTTGTGCGACGCGGTCCGGATAGGCGGCCAGCGCGTCGATGCGGTGGAGTGAGCGATCCAGATAGATCGCCCCGGCGACCGGCAGCAGAATGACGATGAGCAGCAGAATCAGCAACCATCGGCCCCAATGCCGTTTCCGGCGGGCCTGCGGTACACGGGGTTCGCGCGGCGGGCGCTCGGCGCGGCGGGGACGTGCCGGCGGCGGTGGCGGCGGTGCCTCCCGGTACGGCATCGGGCGCTGGGTCGGAGCGTGGGTGGGCGGTTCGCCGCCGTGTTCGTAGGGCTGTGGATTGCCGCGCGGCCGCGCGGGACTGCTCGGCACCTGCGACCAGGCCAGCGGCGGATTGTT